>NZ_JADEWA010000401.1:0-5073 GCF_015207865.1 Dolichospermum sp. LEGE 00246 | reverse complement strand
ATATTAGCGTCTATAACTTATTATTTTATTGGTTAGTATTCTTGCTAACATTCTATATTGATTTTAACTCTGTATTAATCTATCAAACATAAACTCAATGTCTTGTCAAGTTTGTTGCTGTACTGTTGAAGTTGTCCGCATTCCATGAAAATAAAGTTTCGGGGTTGCATAAATGCGGGATGATTTATTTCACGCAGAGGCGCTTCAGACGCGGAGAGAATCAGAGTTTGAGATTTCAATACATCAAATTTCATCCCCTGATTCAGCAACGCCAAAGTTTCATCCACTTCTTGAACGGAAATAATTACAGATTCACAGCGATGTCTGCGGCGTTCTGTAGGAAGTATCGTCTTTTTAGGTTACAGTCTTCTAAGTATTCTATAACTATTTCATCTCATGAATAATCAAATCTTGAAGGAAAAATTACAAGCAACAATCAAAAAGATTCAAACTAAAGATGATGGTTCTCCTGTTACTAATTTGAGGCTGGATAAAACTTTAGTTGCAGAAATTGAACAGTTAGTAATAGATTTAGAAAGTCTCAATCCTCATCCGCAACCTCTTCTCAATGCTACTGCTTTATTAGAAGGAGCTTGGCAACTGCAATACTCCACAGCTAGAGAAATCCGTTCTTTGGACTCTCTACCATTGGGTTTACAAATAGGTAAAGTTTATCAAGTAATTAATATTGCCAATAAACTATTTTTTAATTTGGCTCAAGTGCAACATCCTCTGAAAATCATATCAGGATATGTGAAAGTCACAGCTAGTTTTGAACCTGCTCTAGATACATCGGGTTTAGCAGACAAACGCATCAATGTTGATTTTGATAAACGTTATTTGGCGATTGAGAAAATTGTAGGTATTGATACGCCTAAACTAAATCCTTTTAAAGTTGTAGCGGCTAATAATCCTCAAGGGAGAATTGCCACTCTTGATATCACTTATTTAGATGAAACTTTAAGAATTGGACGTGGGGGAGATGAAAGTTTATTTATTCTCAATAAAGTCAATGATTTACCTAATTTATCCTAAAAATGGCTGAGAGCTTGATTTTTAAATCATCGCTTAAAGTTTGATAGCGTTAGTCATTTTTCTAATTTCAGAAGATAACCTGCTCTGACTCTAACTTGACAAAATTATTCATAATTTTCATCTATCTGGTGGATAATATTGAAGTTGCTAATTGTCGTTCTGATGGTAGATTGTGCTAACGCATTCTGTAATTTTGGGCATTTTCTTATTTTTCCTGAAAACCGGGAGGAAACAATAGTTTTTGAGTAAATATGTTTTGATTACGGTAGACAACTAAAACTATATATCATGTCAACTCAAGTTCATTTAGTTACTATTATCGAAAATGTTACCTTGTTGGTATTCTACACAGACTCGGATTGTTGGCAGTTCCGGTTAATTAGTGCTGGTGGTGAAGTGTTTGGGGAACGCAAACTTTATTACACTCCAGAAGCTGCCGAAAAAGCCGGTCGTGAATGGATTCATCAGGGATATTAAGCTGTTTCCAGCTTGGTTAAATTGGTGAATTTGTATCAATAGTAATTTGTTGATTACAGTCTTGATATTTATAAATCACTCGCTATATAACTTGGTTGATTTTACGTCAACTAGCAAAGAATTTTGGCATACTGTAAGATAGAATAAGTCTCAAAAATTGACTAGCACAAAACATCGTTACTATCAACTTTTATACTGAAATTAATCACTTTCTACAACCAGAGGTGTAAAATGACAATTACCCTTAATCACACCATAGTACCGGCACACGATAAAGAAGCATCTGCACAGTTCTTTGCCCAAATTTTTGGTTTAAAGGTAGAACCTCCCCTTGCTCACTTTGCTGTCGTGCGTCTAAACAATCAATTGACCTTTGATTTTGATAATAGAGAAAATTTTGAGTCACACCACTATGCTTTTCATGTTACAGATCAAGAATTTGATGCTATCTTTGCACGGGTAAAGGAAATGGGTTTGGAATACAGTAGCGACCCTATGCACCAACATCAAGGTGAAATTAATCACAGAAAAGGTGGTCGAGGTTTTTACTTCTATGACCCCAATGGTCATAACTTGGAACTGCTGACCCGTGAATAAGGAACTTCCAATAAAAAAATACCCCATTCGTTTTAGTGCGGAAGGCTTACCTGATAATCTTTTTGAGTTCTGTCTTGCGTTACTAGTTTCTGAAGCATAAATTGAGCATCAGAGTCAAAGTTACATAAATTTTCGGCACAACACTTTTATTGTCCAGAAAAATGTTGTATCCTAGTTTTCCCAATGTAATTTTGGATAACTAAACTTCATCAAAACTTTTTGCGGATTTTTCTGAAGATGATTGAAAGACTACCCTAATCTAGCTCATAATCTATGTTAAAATTCTCAATTTTTTATATGCTGTTTTCAAAACTTTCAAGGGCTAAACTATGAAACTAATTAAAAAATCTGAAAAGCTAATTCTCAACAAAATCAAGAGTATGGAGTCGGAAGAAGAAAATCTCCAAACCGAGATTATTAATACTCCAGAACCTGTGCTTGAGGAAAGCAGAGTAATCAATGTAGAGAATCAACAACCTAACTACATTCCTTGCCGAGATAATCCCATAGTTTACTCTGTTGGCAAAACAGGATGGCAGGTTTCTGAAATCTGGAAAGAGATGAGATTAGATGATTTTTGTAATAGCTAGTAAGTAGATTGATCGAAAAATTTCAGGTCATGTAACGGTATGTAAAGTTATGTGAATGCGATATTCTGATTGAGTTTCAGGCATTTTACAAAACGCAATACATTTTGCTTTTCTTATGTATACTTATTTACCGCCATAAAATCAAGAAGTTGATACAGTCGGCTTTTCAGCTAACTCATGATCGCTAAACCCCTGATTATTGCGTCAGTTTCCGAAAATTTGTCATTGAGTGAATTTTCTTTGCGGATTGTTTTGTGCGCCATGGCGCACAAATTTCCCAGAGATAAATTTTGTGCGCCAATTTTTTCTGCCCCCCAACTCTGTTGGTATGACGCTTTTTAAGTAATTGGACAAAATTAATTACACAAAAATTGGGGCTGAAATCCTTTAGACATCATAAGGACTGATTTTTGCTAGTATCATGAAGTTTTCGCCATTGTATAAATCTCATTTTGTGACATACTCCTTGCAATAGTTTCAATAAGTGAATTTAAAGATGGTGAAAACGTCGTGACAGTAACTTTATTTAAGAGAACAAACAAATGGTATTGGAAGAATTAAAGTGGATCAAGAATATAGCACGACAGGACGGTGGAGGCTGGGCTTATGACGAGAATGAGTTTCAAGCTGCTGGTGGTTGCACTAGGCAGGATGGTGAGTTTTTCAGGTTGATGTTTTGGAACGAGGGAGCAGCCCGTGACCCCAAAATCAAAAAGGGAGATATGGCATTTCTCACACAAGATCGTAAGTTGACTCACCTGATTAAGTTTGTAAAGGATACTGATGACATCAGACCTTACTTGATAGGGAGAAAAAAAGCATTTGATCGTGAAGTAAAAATCATTTGGTCGGAAAAAGACCCAAGAAAGATGAGGAAATTACCTGCCGCCAAAGAAATCCTGGGTTATGAACTTATATCACTGCAAGGAATGACTCAACTTATACACTACTCTGACTGTGGTGATTTTAAGCTTAGATGGGTAGAAGAGGGAATAGAAAACCATGAGGGTTTCAAACAACACGTCGCCATGAAGCTCAGAGAGCTAGGATGGGAAGGATAGTCCATGTCAGCGATTAGTTCCATTCACTCACGAAGTTCTCGCTACCTTCCCGTTTAAGAGTCCTGCTAGGACGAGGCTTGTACCCATGTTCCGCTCTGCTTTGCGCTTTTGGGGAAAGGGCTTGTTCCTCCCGCTAGAAAGCTCCTTTCCCCAAGAACTTGGTTAATTAAAGACTTAATAACCCTGCCTTTTGTAAACGTGAGAGTAAACCAGGACGATTGCTGTAATCTGTTTGCATTTCCTGAACGCGTAACTTAAACTGCTCTAGCTTTCCTTGATATTCAGCTAAATCGCGTAGATTTCTCAAATGTGCAATTGCATCATCATAGGATTTAGATTGTTTGAAAGCAATTAATCTAAAAACCTCCTCCCATAATTTGGCTTCCTTGGGAATTAGTGCTAACAATTCACGAATTCTTGCCTCCTTTACCGCTTTAAGCTCTTGTTGTTGGCGAAGTTTGCTACAATCCTTGGCACTAGCTATTAGTTGAAAAAGCAATCGTCTATTACCATTACTTTGAACTAAAGTAAGTTGACTCTTAGATAATTCTTTCAATCTTTTTGCTAATTGAACTCCAATTAATGGCTCATTCTTGAGGACTTTAACCAAAAAGTCGTTGCGTTCTGCTTCTGGTAAAGTGGGAATTAATGTTTCTAAAGATGTAAATTCTGCCTGTGTAGAATTACTAGCTTTTGCTGCTACTGTAATTAAATCATTATCAACCTTAAAAAACTCAACAAAACTTTGCAGCGAGTCCGACAACTTTTGCAAATTGGCAGGTACAGGTGGTTCTAGTACATCTGACTCATCTTCAGATAGCTCATAATCATCGCAGACTCTAGTTTTCGCTTTTAACCAAGCCAAATATAAAACCCGGCAATCACCTTGTAATAATTCATTTCTCAGTGATGCTAAATTAGACAGCCAACCCTCACCTTCTATCCAATCTTGATATTCTTCATCATTGATATTGATATCAAGAATTAGATAATTTGAAGTATTAGAAACCGAAATACAATCATCTACACAATATTGCTTAATCAAAGTAGCATCTACCAGTTTTTTCGGCAACCGAAATAAAAGCTGTCGAGTTCCCCAGTTAGCCATGTACAACATGACATCAAAACACTTTTCTAACAAATCTTGGGGATTGCCCCGAAAGTCACCGTAACTATAAGTGAAAGCTGCTTTTGTTGGTGATAATTCCACTCGACTAGAAAGACTTTCAATGTAACTTTGTTCAGTTTTTGTTAGTATTCTATCTAAAGCTTGAAATTCATAATACTGGTATTCACTCATAATTATCCTATTT
>NZ_JADEWA010000043.1:0-20610 GCF_015207865.1 Dolichospermum sp. LEGE 00246 | reverse complement strand
GGTTGGGGAGGGGTGCTAGATAAATTCTCTAACAATAAATTTAACTGTGTACAAACCTCTGGAAAAAATGCCTCAACTCGATTTTTACCGGACATTTGGGCATTGTAATAAATAGTATGGGGATTTTGGCGCACAAATTGGGCAAGAATGGCACTTTTACCGCTACCGGGTACACCCACAATGGTGAAATAACCCTTGGGGTAACGGTGGAGAAAATTATTAATAGCAGTGAAGACAAAATCACGACCAACAAAATTTTCACTCTTGACTGAAGCAGAGAAAGATAAACTATTCATCTGTCACCTTTCCTTGCAAGCGCAAAAAATGTACCCTTCCTGATGATTCTCCTGCAACTATTGTGACACCATCAGGAGCAATTGCACAACGCATTATAAGACTTTCTCCGGTGAAGGTTGCTATTTCCTTTCTGGTTGCTAAATCCCAGATTTTGATAGTGTTGTCACCTGAACGAAAAATCAAGGTTTTGCAATCGGGTGTGACTGCGATATCTTCCATAGGCTTCACCAACGCATTTACCCAGTCACTATGACCTTCAAGGATCAACTTTTCTGTTCCTGTTTCCACATCCCAGATTTTGATAGTCTTGTCATCAGAACCAGAAATCAGGGTTTGTCCATCAGGTGTGAGTGTGATGGCTCTTATCAAGCTACTATGACCTTGAAGCGTGAATTTTTCTGTTCCTGTGACTAAATCCCAGATTTTGATAGTCTTGTCACCTGAAGCAGAAATCACCGTTTGTCCATCAGGTGTGACTGCGATCGCTGTTACCCAATCACTATGACCTTCAAGGGTGAATTTTTCTGTTCCTGTTTCTAAATCCCAGAATTTGATACTTTTGTCCCGAGAACATGAACCAGAAATCACCGTTTGTCCATCAGGTGTGACTGCGATCGCTGTTACGTAATCACTATGACCTTCAAGGGTGAATTTTTCTGTACCTGTTACCACATCCCAGATTTTGATAGTTTTGTCATCTGAACCAGAAATCAGGGTTCTACTATCTGGTGTGACTGCGATTCGATTTACCCAGTCACTATGACCTTCAAGGGTGAACTTTTCTGTTCCTGTTCCCAAATCCCAGATTTTGATAGTGTTGTCATCAGAACCAGAAATCACCGTTTTACCATCGTGTGTGACTGCGATCGCATTTACGGAGGAACTATGACCTTTGAGAGTGAAGTTTTGTGTTCTTGTTAGCAAATCCCAGATTTTGATAGTGTTGTCACCTGAACCAGAAATCACCGTTTTACCATCGTGTGTGACTGTGATCGTATTTACCGAGGAACTATGACCAGTAAGGGTGAACTGTTCTGTTCCTGTTACCAAATCCCAGATTTTGATAGTGTTGTCACCTGAACCAGAAATGACGGTTTTACCATCGGGTGTCAGTGCGATCGCATTTACCGACTCACTATGACCTTCTAGAGTGCGAATTAATCCACCACCAGGAGGTGTGAGGCTACCTATTAAACTATATAAACCTATATTTTTATCTGTGGCGATTTGTGCTAATAAATTTTTAATTTCTGGTAAATCAAAATATGTTAGTCGTGCTGATAGCTGTCCCTTGAGTTGTTTTGGATCTTTAAATAATATGTGTGTTGAGCTAAATAAAGCCCTTTGAATTAATTTTAATGCTTTGACGGTTTCAGCATACTTTGAATTATTCTTTATTTCGGAAGTATCTAATAAATCATAATCTTCAATTAGTGCTTGTATTCCAAATAAGGGATGATTGATTTTCGCTTCAATAAAGTAGTATTCCGATAATAATTTAAACAGTTCTGGATATTTGTTACCCGCTAATAATAACCGGGGATATTCACCTAAAAACTGTTCTTGTGCTTCCTCTGACTGTTCATCAAACCAACTGCGAAAGTTACTCATAGTATTAATCCCTCACCCATATTTTGAGCGACTTCCGCGCTAATTTGTGGTAAACTCACCCCCGCAGCTTCCACAATATCCTGACGTATTAAAAAATCTCGGAAACTTTCATGATAAAAGCGATAACGGGGCGGTTGATAGGTTTTTTGTTCCTGTAAAAACTGTGTCCAATCTTTGAGAACTTCCTGCACTGTGAGATCATCTTGCTGGGAATATTTCACAATCATTTCACGGGATACAGCACTTTTTAAAGCACACATCACATAAATAATTTTAATTTTATCCTTGGGTAAGGGTTTTTTCGTCATTCCCATCATGCGCCAATGACTCGCATAATATCCCTGTAAACCTGCGGGTAATTCTTCTAGTTTTTCATCTTTATAAACTTCATTTACAATAGCTTCTAACACAAGGCGTAAATACATGAAATTGTTTTCACTTTTAGCTGCAATAGTATCAACAAATTGCGCTTTATTAAGTCCATTTTGTTTATTTATCCAGTCGTCTAAGCCTATTTGATATTTTGGTAAAGCCATAAATTCTAAAATATAGGCTTTGATATCATCTTTACTATTATCTTGATATTGCCTTATATCCAATTCTACATACTTAGTATTGGGGGAAAGTGTTAATCTTTTCTCATCTGAATTATAAGGTCTTCTGGTAAGGATCAGGTAAACATTATCTGGTAAATACATCGGTAAATTTAACAAATTACCATTATCTTCTTGATCAACTTCATCTAAAGCATCAATAACAATGACTAATTTTTCAGAATCAGCTAATTTTTCACTAGATTTAGTTAATAAAGTAGATAAATTATCATTTTCCGCATTTTGTAAATTAAACCTATTTACTAATTGTTGACGAATTGATTTAAGGAATTGATCAGGGCGGTTTGTACCATCTGTACGAATATTAAAAAAGCAAATTGTACCGGGATTATCTACTATATATTTTGCAGCTATGGCACTTTTACCCATTCCCGCATCACCAAGAATACTAAAATAGCCGCTTTGGTGATTTTGGATAAATGCAGTAATAGCATCAAATACAAATTGACGACCACAAAATATTTTTGTTTTATCTTCAATGATAGTTTTAAATTCTGTGGGAATGATGGGTAAACATGAAGATATAAATGGTTCTAATTCTGTGGGCATATCCCTACCTAAATAATCTTTAAAAAACCAAATGATTAAATTATGAATAGCAGACTTCGTAAATGATAAATCATTACTATCTATTGTATCTCTTGGATCATTAGGATCATGTGAACCAGTATTACCATTAGTTCTGATTACTTCAAGATAAGATTTAATTTTATAGCGGTTTTTTTTATGTTCAATTATTATGTATTGTTGTTCCTGTTCTTGGGTAACTATAGTAATTAGTCCACTGAAATCTAATTCTCTATTTCTTGATGAAATTTCTGTTCCTGTATATTTCTTTTTTCCTAAGATAATTTCTTCACCAAAAGTTTCTCCATAATGATTAAAAATTATTGCTTTACACAAAGCCTCCCCTGCTTTCCTGGCATTATTCATTGCATCTTCAGCTATAGGATCAGAAAATGCCTGTTTTGACCACTTGGTTAAATCTAAAATTTTCTCTTCTACTTTCTGATTCATAGCTACCTTGATCTGATTTTGCAGTACAGCATCAGCAATTTTACCATTTGCAAGCATCATTTTATTTTACACCCAAAACAACTGAATCGAGAACAGCGCCGTTATTTTCATAAAAAACAGTATCAAAAATATGGTTATTGGATGGTAGCACTGGATAGAACACAGTGGAAGGGGCGAAATATATTTATGGTGACATTGGTATGGGGTACTCATGCCCTACCACTATATTGGGAAACATTAAATCATGTCGGAAATAGTAATTTACAAACACAGAAAAGATTAATAAAGACAGCAATAAAGTTGTTAAAAAAATGTCGAATTGTGGTGTTAGCAGACAGAGAATTTCATAGTCCAAAACTGGCTAAATGGTTTGATGAGCAAGGAGTTTACTTTGCTCTACGCCAGAAGAAAAACCTTTATTTTCAAGAAAAACCTGAACAAGAATATCAAGTTCTTAAAAATCAAGGATTTAAGCCAGGAATGTCGAGATTTTATGAAAAAGTTAAATGTAGTAAAGGGGATGAATTAGGCTTATTTAATATCGCTGTTTATTGGAAGAGAAAATATCGGAACTCTGGACCAAAAGAACCTTGGTATATCTTGACAAATCTACCAACTCTCCAACAAACTTTATGCCTCTATAGATGTCGATGGGGAATTGAGCAATTCTTTAAGGATTGTAAAACTGGTGGTTATAATCTAGAGGATACTAAAGTAAATGAAACTCGCTTTTTAGCTTTAGTATTATTGATTGTCATTGCTTATAGTTTAGCCACTATGCACGGTCAACGGATGAAAAAATTAGGTATAGAGACTTATGCCGGACGTATTCAACAACATCAGGACAAGTACCCACGTCAAAGTGATTTTAGCTTTGCTCTCTACGGACAACTATGGATTTATGGTATGGAATTATGGGCTGATTTAGCTCTGAATTTAATCAATCTCAAGCCTCATAAACGCCTCTTTTTTCAACGGGGCTTTCAGGCTCTATCCCTTATGAAACAAGCTCTTTAGCCGCCTTGTCACCCGTTAAGCGATTTAATAGGGGTTTTAGCCTGTAATTCAAATGTACTATGACGTAGGCGATAGCGAAGCGCTGCTGCAAGCAGTTCGCATAAAAATAGAGTTTTTAGCACCGAGGGTAGTTCAAGCTAAATTTCGGGAAATCGCTAAAACCATTACGAAACCTAGATTTTCTATTTTTTTGGCAATTTCTCAAACTCCAAAAAAAATGAGCGAACCGGGAGTAATAATCCAATTAATTCTCTCTTGATAAATAAACCACCAAAAAAACCTGGTAAACTGAGGAGAATAATAACAGCGAAGCCCAGATATTGACCGATAAAAATATGTCTACGGCGGAAATTTTGATCTATTTGCGAAAAAATAGGAGCAAAATAATAATGTCATCAATATTAGTGACTGTAAAAGCAATGATGCTTTGAGTAAAAGTAGTAATTAGACTATTCATTGCCAATATTTATGTAAAAGTTCAGAGTTTAAAAAGCTGCTACACAAACAAAGTTCACATTTCGACAAGCTCACTGTAACACTTGTCGAACTGCTCAGTGACCACCTGCATAGGCTAACAAAGAATTAAGGGCTGAAACCCATGAAGGTGGTTTTTGTCTGTGTACAGGATGAACCTGGCCTTTTCAAATATCCTCTAACGAATTGCTTGATATCTTCCCAAAGCCATTAAAGGAAAATACTGTTGATAAAGGTGATACTTCAAATAAAAATGACAAGGAAAGCCCGTGCCGGTAAAGTAAATTTCATCCCAAGTACCATCTGATTTTTGCGTTTCTAACAGGTAATTAATCCCCTTTTCAATACTATCAAGAGCTAATTTTCCCGTAGCTTCAACTGCTGCTATTAAACCGATTAAAGCCCATGCAGTTTGGGATGCTGTACTGTCACCTTTTCCTTTTAAATTAGGATCATTGTAACTAAAACAAGTTTCTCCCCAACCACCATCAGAATTTTGTACTTTCACTAACCAATTGACACCTTGATTGATATTTTCAGCATATTTTAAAGGATTAATTAAAGCCAAAGCTGATAAAACGCCGCTAGTTCCATAAATGTAATTTACACCCCAACGTCCAAACCAACAACCTTCAGTTTCTTGTTCTTTCAAAAGATAATCTAGAGACTTTTCTAAATTATTTGGTTGAATTGATAAATTACAAGCCCCTAACATTTCTAATACTCTAGCTGTGACATCAGCAGTATTGGGATCAATCATCGCTTTCAAATCACCATAAGGTACAGCATTAAGCCATTCTTGATCATTATCAATATCAAAAGCTGCCCAACCACCAGGTTTGCATTGCATTGTCGCAATCCAATTTAAAGCCCTATTAATGGCTTGTTTTTTTAGTTCTTCATTTGGCAATTTAGCCTGATGTAAAGCCATAACAACTACAGCAGAATCATCCACATCTGGATAAAAACGATTTTCAAATTCAAACGCCCAAGCACCGGGAGTTCCCTGCTTGTTTTTGACGTTCCAATCACCATAATCAAGAATTTGTTTCTCTATTAACCATTCTCCAGCTTTGACAATAGCGGCATCATTTGGCTCTAAACCTGAATCTATTAAAGCCCGAATCGCCCAAGCTGTGTCCCATACAGGAGAAACACAAGGTTGGACACAGTAACTATTTTCTATTTCAATAGCAAAATTATCAACTGCTTTTAAACCTCGTTTGATAATTGGATCATTAGCATCATAATCTAAACACTTTAAAGCTAATAGAGAATTTAACATAGCGGGAATAATTCCCCCCCAATCACCTGTAACTTCTTGACGTTCTAAAATCCACTTTTCTGCCGCTTTAATCCCCTCATTTCTAAAAGGAACAAAATTTAGACTTTCTGCTAATTTAAAACCATCATCCAGAATGTTAAATATATCTGACCAATCACCATTTTTTGGTAATTTCCAACGGACATTATTCACACCTTCAGCATATAATTCATCTAAATTAATTGGCTGATCAATTTTAAAGACAGGTTTTTGATCAAAGACAATTAATAAAGGTACAGTGCTAGAACGCGCCCAACTCGAAAGTTCATAAATATTGAAGAAAAAATTATCGGGTAGCAACATTACCCATGGTGGTAAAGAAGGCAGTCCGCGCCAATTATAACAGCCAATTAAAGCTAGATGTAATTTTGTAAAAATGCGAGTTTTGCTAATACCACCTTTAGCTAAAATTAGGGATTTCGCTTTTAGCAATGCTGGGTCTGTAGGGGATACACCTAACAACCTCAAAGCCATATAAGCTTCTACGGTTGTACTTAAATCTCCACCATCACCATAAAATAATTCCCAACCTCCATGTTCTCGCTGTTGAGAACGGAGATAATTTTCAACTTTATGCAAAGGTCTGGTTTTATCAGTTCCCCAAATCTTATGCAGTAAAACAGCTTCCGAAGTGATGGTAACATTAGATTCTAACTCTGCCCACCAATAACCATCGGGATTTTGAATAGAAAGCAGATGTTTTTGACTGGCGGCTATCGCATCAACAACTTTATTGACTTCTGTTCTATCTTGTGTTTCCATCAAATACCTACCTCAGCACCAAACTCAAGTATTTAATAACATAACCGAATTACGAGAAAATTCTTCCCCAAAATCAGCAGACATTGTATTCTATCCAAGTCAGTGACAATTAAATTTGTTTTTAAGTTTTAAATTGGAGTATAGCAACAGTTATGGCAACAATTATCTTGAGTTTGACCCTTCTATCCTTAGTCATTTGGTTATTTTTAATCTTATTTTGGGGGCAATTTTGGCGAATTAATCACCAATTAGAAGCAACGCCAGACAAAAATATTGAGAATAACACCTTACCCACAGTGTGCGTAATCATTCCCGCCCGCAATGAAGCCGATGTCATTCCCATTAGCTTGCGATCGCTCCTCCTGCAAGACTATCCTGGTAACTTCACCATCTTCCTCGTAGACGATCAAAGTAGCGATGGTACAGCCAACATTGCCCAAGGAGTAGCCTACGCCCTCGACAAAACCCCACAATTGCAGATTATATCCAGCCCCCCATTACCTCCGGGTTGGACAGGCAAATTATGGGCAATGGAACAAGGTGTACAAACAGCCAGCCAATTAAAACCAGACTATTTTTTACTTACCGACGCAGATATAGAACATCATCCCAGTAACCTCCGCCGCCTAGTTGCCAAAGCCGAAGCACAGAAATTAGACCTCGTATCCATCATGGTACGATTACGCTGTCAAAGCTTTTGGGAACAACTATTAATACCCGCATTCGTCTTCTTCTTCCAAAAACTCTATCCCTTTTCCTGGGTAAATAACCCCAAAAAGGCGATCGCCGCCGCCGCCGGAGGTTGTATTCTCATTCAGAAAGAAGCCCTCAATCGAATTGGTGGATTACAAGTTATTCGTCAAGCCCTAATTGATGACTGTTCCCTAGCCAAAGCCGTCAAATCAACCAAGGGAAAAATCTGGTTAGGACTCAGCACTCTCACCCGTAGCTTACGCCCCTACGATTCCCTCAAAACAATTTGGGATATGGTCGCCAGAAGTGCTTATACACAACTGAATTATTCCCCCTTTCTCCTCCTAGGTAGCCTCTTAGGAATGATCTTAGTTTATATAGTCCCCCCAATAGGAATTATTTTAGGACTGGTATTCGGGAATTGGATAATTACCCTCACCTCTGTCATCGGATACCTGCTAATGACTTTTGCTTACTTCCCAATTACTCGCTTTTACAAATGCTCCCCCACTTTTGCCTTTAGCCTACCCATAATTGCCTTTATGTATACTTGTATGACACTAGATTCAGCATTACAACATTGGCAAGGTCGTGGAGGCGCGTGGAAAGGTAGAGTATATGCCAATTGACAAAGTAGGACGAGCAAAAGCAGCAAAGACAGAAATTTCCCTCTTCTTTTGACTTCTGACTTGGCGTAAGCCATACTCGTGATTCCTGACCCCTGATCCCTAATCAAGCCAGAGTTTACCCCGTTGACAACCAGTAGCAGACATTTTTCCTAAAAATCCCCATTTTTACCCATTAAACACCAGCCCCAGCATTAACCACACATTAGGATTACTGGTAAAGACAGTAGATCAAAAGTAGTCAGAATATTTAAAACAAGTCCGGATTGGACATTAACAATTAGGGATTAAGTTATAGGAATCTGGACTTGAGAACAGGGAAGAGAAATTTTTCCCATTGATATCAAGTATCATAACCGCAAACTAAAACAGATTGTCATGTTTACAGCCAATGATAAAAGCCCAACTCAGGAATTTGCGTGTTATTGACCTCAACTTCACAGAAACTTCACAACTAATAACACAATATCTAGGCTATACTGTTTTCGGGCAATCAAAGTAAACTTTCTCGTTAGTGAAAAACTAAGAGTCCTTAAATCAAATCAGGCATAAACTTCAGCATCTTCCCGCGTCTGGGTGTAGTCGGCAAAAACCCCAAGTCTTAAATAGACCTGGATTTGATTATATGAGGTGAAAAATTTGGTACACAAATATGGATATAAAGAGAGTTTTATCTGGCATAGAAACTAACCGTATCTGACTATCCGAAAAAATTATCTCCACCAACTCTGGCTACTCAACTGCAAGCCAGGGAAGTTTCGTCATAAGTAATTGGACAAAAATATTTACAGTCATTGCGAGCGAAGGGAAGCAATCACAACCCTTGCAATTGCTTCATTCCACTTCATTCCATTCACAATGACATTGTGTAATTAATTCTGTCTCACTACTTACCAGGGTATTAACTACTATTCCCTTATTTCCATCAAAAGTTACTCTAGCGACTCAAGCTTAGGGGCAACCACACATATTTACCCCAAAGGTATGAACTTCTGTCCATACTATCACCAACACTCTAGCCACTCAACTACAGCCTAGAGCTATTTCTCAATGCAGATTTATGGCAAATACCTGTGTAACTAGCGTGGAACTATCTATTACACCAGCTTTGCTGTAACCGAAATTTGTCAACCATCGAAAAAAACTAATAACACTACATCATTATGGACACCACAACTGTAGATAGCAGCAATCTATTAACAGAACTAGATCCTATGTCCGCCACAACTGAAGATACTAGCAATCTATTAACAGAACTAGATCCTATGTCCGCCACAACTGAAGATACTAGCAATCCATCAACAGAACTAGATCCTATGTCCACCACAACTGAAGATACTAGCAATCCATCAACAGAACCAGATTCTAATCCTATTGCCACCGCAACTGGAGTTAGCAGCAATCCATCGATCATAACAAGTGAAAATACCCCAGTTGAGGAGATCCCATTTGAAGCAGCCCTACCAGATCCTAATTCCAGCAGTGAAGATGAAGAGTTATTTTTGATCGGTATAGATCCTGTAACTGGCGAGACTATTGTTATCGATCCTGTAAGTGGTGAGATTATACCCACTTCCACTCCCATATCCAACAACAACGGCTTTACTATCAAGGGTGTAAGTAGCGATGAGTTCGGCTACTCAGTTAGCGCTGTTGATATTAATGGTGATGGAATTGAAGATATCGTCATTGGCTCACCTTTGAGCGATCCTAATAACAAAAGCAACGCCGGAAAAACCTATGTAGTCTTTGGTGAAAGAGATTCACGTAATCGAACCATAGATGTCTCTAGCCTCGATAACACTAAAGGCTTTGTGATCAATGGGCCTAACGCGGGTGATAAATTCGGCTATTCTGTTAAGAATATTGGGGATATTAATGGTGATGGTGTTCATGACCTAGCCATTGGCGCACCTGGTGCAGATGAGAATAGTCTCGGCTCTGCTTATGTCATCTTTGGCAGTAATGACCCCAACTATTTTAATAGTCCCATCGAACTTTCCAACCTTGGCAGTAAGGGCTTTAATATTCAAGGCAGTGAATATAGTCGTAATGCCGGTTGGTCTGTTAGTGCCGCTGGTGATATCAATGATGATGGAATTAATGACCTATTAATTGGCGCAACTAATCCTGGTGATAATGGATCAGGGACTATAGGTGAAAGCTATATCATCTTTGGGAAAGAGAATTTTGACTCAACCCTAAACCTCGACGACCCAAACTTTGGGCTTGATGACGGTTTGATTATCTACAGCTATAACCCGGATAACCCAAGTGATGACAACAATAGCTTAGGTTATTCTGTCAGTGACGCTGGGGATATCAACGGTGATGGAATTGATGACCTCATCATTGGTGCGCCCTATGCGAATCCCAATGGTAACAATTCTGGCAGCAGTTATGTCATTTATGGGCGTAGCAATGACGACCCTTTTACTAATTATATTAACATTGCCAACCTCAGTAGCAGCGATGGCTTTGTCATCAACGGACAAGATGGTGATCAATCAGGACTCTCTGTTAGCAAAGCTGGGGATATCAACGGTGACGGCATCGGAGACTTGATTATTGGTGCGAAAGGCAAAGGCTATGTGGTCTTTGGCAAACAAGATTTTGGTTCTAGCATCAATCTTTCTGACCTTAATGGTAGCAATGGCTTTACCATCAATGGTATTTCAACCCTTGATAACTCCGATTGGTATGTCAGTGGTGCTGGGAATATTAACAATGATGACATTGATGACATCATCATTGGGGCAAAAAATGCTAATAATAATGTTGGACAAGTCTACGTCATTTATGGCACAGAGGAAGACTTTGCTCCTACCTTTGAACTCTCAAGTCTCGAAAGTCCCGACAGTCAAAATGGCTTTATAATTGACGGTGCTTCTATAGGTGATAAGTTAGGTAGCTCGATCAGTAATGGAGATTTTGATGGTGACGGTGTTAACGATTTAATTATTGGCGCACCTGGATCAGGGGCAGTCTATGTGCGGCTTGGCACTGACACGGGAATCGACACTGGCACTGACACTGGCACTGATACGGGAACTGACACTGGCACTGACACGGGAACCGACACTGGCACTGATACGGGAACCGATACGGGAACCGACACGGGAATCGACACGGGAACTGATACGGGAACTGACACTGGCACTGACACGGGAACCGACACTGGCACTGATACGGGAACCGACACGGGAATCGACACTGGCACTGATACGGGAACTGACACGGAAACTGACACGGGAACTGACACTGGCACTGATACGGAAACTGACACGGGAACTGACACTGGCACTGACACTGATACCGGAACTGACACGGAAACTGACACTGGCACTGACACTGAAACTGTTAACATTAACGATTTCCTCTCACTAATTAGTGATAATGTCTTCAATATCAAAGATAACGACGGCAAAGTGACACTAGAAGTAAAATTGACAGGATTCAATTTTAATGGTTTCTATGAAATAGGAGTATTTACTGTTGATGATGCGTCTGGTAAAATAGATGGAATTGCCCCAGGTGAACCTGGTTATGCAGAAAAAGCATTAGCAAAAGGTCAGATAATTTTCTCTACTATTACTAATCTTCCTGCTGGATTTGATCTCACTAGCCTCGGTAGGTTATTAGAGTTTAACTCCAATGACAATTTGAGATTCTATTTAGTAAAAGATGGTTCAACCGATTCTGTACTGAATAAGAACACACCCATTGGCAATGTTCTCTTTGCCAACCCTTCTACTGTAAAAATTACAGACTTGGGGTCTAATAGTTTCTCCCTAAATTGGGAAGATGGTTCTGGTAATTCAACTGGGTTCGACGATTTGCAAGTCCAGATTCAAGCAAATGATAAATCTATGCCTTTGGGTACAGCTTTGCAAAGTAAACCACAAGGCGAATCGCTGGATTTACGGGGTATTACTGGTGCAGTAACCGCTGATTTTACTGTTTACCGAGAAGCAAGTTACAACAATTTCGTTGGTTTCTATCGCGTAACTGATGGGAATGGCGGTATTGATACTAATGGTGATGGTATCGCTGATATCCTCCCAGGACAGGATGGTTATGTGCAAGCGGCTCTGAATGGCCGTGTTTCTGATGTTAGCTTGAACGTGAATAACGGCGGAACAGCAGGTTTCAATACTACCATTCAAGGTGGTGCTATGTATGTACCATTTCTTGTGGCTAATGGTACACTTGATGCCCTACTTGATAGAAATCCTAATAATAACCCAGATATTTACTTCGCCTTCTTGGGGGCTAACTCAGATGGTGTTGATCATGTGCGGATATTAGGTGATAATACCTTTGGCTTTGAGGATTTACGTGGTGGTGGTGATAAAGACTTCAATGATGTGATTGTTAAAGTCAATTTGGCATCAGTGGTTTAGCTTAAGGGACTTCCAATTAAAAAAATCCCCAAAAGTTTCTTGTGGTGCGGGCATCTTGCCCGCTAATTACCAAGGACAGGCAGGATTGCCCATCCCACAAAATTGGGTAATTTATTTTTTGGTGATCCCTAAAAGATATTTCTCCGGTTTAAATTCTGTTTAGATCCCCGACTTCTCTAAGAAGTCGGGGATCTTATGGGTCTATTGGACATTCTTGCCTTAGGCCGTAAACAATAATTGTGTAACTGTTGTTAAAGCTTTGAGTCCTTTTAATGAACCGGTAATTAATCGAGTTGCTGCTAGGGGTTGACGGATTAATTCCCAAACTAAGGGTAAAGGTTGTAATGAGCCGTCTGCGCTAATGGCTGAGGTGATATTGGGGATGTCATGGTGAGCATCATCGCTAACTACTCGTAGGATGGCTACTTGTACTGGTGGAGAAACTGCGTCAGATGGTTGCTGGAAAAATTCGAGAAAAGCGTATCCTTCCATATCTACAACGTCAGCGCCGGATTGTTCTTGTAACTGGCGTTTTTGTTTGGCTTTATATAAGAGGCGATCGCTCGTTAACCCTTTGACTAAAGATACATGATCTCCAAGTTTATTATGTATATCTGCGGTAAAGGAATTATCGCCCTCTTGCAGATTTCCTTGATAAAGACAATTTTGATATAAAACAATATCTCCAATTTGATATTTTTGGCTCAAGCTACCGCATAAACCCATCATCAGCATCCGATTTGCTTGATTATGGGTGAATTGTTGTAAATATTTCCGCACTGGTTCAATTCCCATTGGTATCGCTAATACCTTGACTTGGGAACTGGGGACGCGCCTTAATCCGCGACAGACGGCTTGATATTCTGCTCCCTGGGGGACTAGGATCAAAGTTGACATGAGAATAAAAAATTTAGAAACTATTTTCCTTTTACTACTAAGAGTGTAAAATACTAAAGATACAACAATTTAATGTTATCCGTATCTGCCAAAGATATTTTTCATAAATCAGTAAGAAAAGCTTTAGAAAAAGAACAGTGGTTAATTACAGATGATCCACTAAAATTTAAATTTGGTGATGTCAATTTTCAGGTCGATTTAGCTGCCCAGAAATTACTTGGTGCGGAAAAAGCAGGTGAGAAAATAGCTGTAGAAATCAAAAGTTTTCTCAATCCTTCGGCAATTACAGACTTTTACGCTGCGTTAGGTCAGTTTCTCAGTTATCGTCTAGCATTGGAAACTATTGAACCAAATCGTATACTGTACTTAGCGATTCCCTTAGATGCTTATGAAATATTTTTCCAACTTGAATTTACTCAAATTGCACTACAAAGATATCAAGTACCATTAGTAGTCTATGAACCCAGGAAAGAGGTAATTTTTAAATGGATAAAATAGCTAAATATCGAGAATATATTCAAACTTTGTTAACTAATTACGCCAAAGATGATGAAGAAGAAGAACTACAACTGATTTTTGATACCCAAAGGGATCATTACCAATGGATGAATGTCGGCTGGCAAGAACTACATCGAGTTTATCGTAGTGTCATGCACTTTGATATTAAAGATGGCAAAATTTGGCTACAACAAAATTTGACAGACCAAAATCCTGCTGAGGAGTTAGTAAAAATGGGTGTTCCCAAAGAAGATATTGTGTTGGGGTTGCATCCACCCTACAAGCGTCCATATACAGATTATGGTGTTGCTTAGAATACTTTGAACAAGGAACGAAAGGATTAAGGATCTACCATGACTAAACATCTACAACCATTTTCACCCTAGAAGTTCTATACTAGCCTGTCAGTTGTCAGTGATCAAAAGACTGACAACTAATGACCAAGGACTCAAATAATTTTATCAGATGGTACAGACCAATACACAATCTACACGCGAAAGCTTCAATATTTCCAAATTAGCGATTAAGTTTTCTTGGTTGACAGTGTGTTTTTGGATAGGTATAGCGGTAGCTGGTATCCTGGCATTCAGTTCCCTCAAATATGCTTTATTTCCAGATATCACCTTTCCGGTAGTGGTGGTAAATGCCCAAGCACCCTTAACATCTGCCCTAGATACGGAAGAACAACTAACTAAACCCCTGGAGGCAAGTCTCAAATCACTGGCAGGTCTTGAGGACATTCGTTCATCAACCTATCCTGGTCAAACTGCCGTAATTTCCTCTTTTGTGGTGGGGACAAATTTAGAAACTGCGACCAAGAAAATTTCTCAAATCGTCAATCAATTAAATCTACCCAAGAATGCCACTAAAAAAATCATCCCTTTGAATCTGAACGAATCAGCGGCTGTTAGCTATGCCATTGAAAGCACTGCTGGGAAGATTGACAATTTACAGCAACTAGCAAAAGCGAAAATTGTCCCAGCGATCGCTAAATTACCAGGAGTTCTCAAAGTCTCCCTCTTAGGAGATGGCAATACAAGGAGTCAGGAGCGTAGGGGCGCAGGGCCTGCGCCCGTAACTCCCATAAGTCAGGAAGAAGAAAGAAGAAGGAATGTTTTATTACCCTCATCTGGCACTTTAGTAAGATTCAATGGTAAACAGGCTTTAGCCTTTCAAGTAATTAAAAAAGGTAATGCCAACACCCTAGAAGTAGTCAGTCGGGTAGAAAAAGAAGTACAACAGCTAAGGTTGAGCTTAAAAGATGTCACCCTCACCTTAGCTGCTACCCAAGCTGAATATATTCACAACGCCACCCATTCCACCATAGATGCACTGATCGAAGCGATCGTCCTCTCAGTAGTTGTCATCTTTCCCTTTTTATGGAATTGGCAAGCCACCCTAATTTCTGCCTTAGCTATTCCCGTGTCTTTGTTAGGGACATTTATCGTCATGGCGATATATGGCTTTAACCTAGAAACCATCACCCTGTTAGCCTTAGCTTTAGTCATTGGCTCGATAGTAGATGATGCCATAGTTGATGTAGAAAACATCATGCGGCATATAGAAGAAGGAAAAACCCCCCGCGAAGCCGCACTCATAGCCACCAATGAAATTGGTTTAACTGTCACCGCAGCCACTTTAACAGCAGTAGCGGTATTTTTGCCTATCGGTTTAATGGGTGGAGTCATTGGTCAATTTTTCAAACCCTTTGGGATTACAGTTTCCGCTGCGATGCTGACATCTTTATTAGTAGCCCGAACCTTATCACCCGTCTTAGCTATTTACTGGCTCAAAGCTAAATCATCCAGTTCTCCCCAAAAGCAAAGTAAAATTTGGCTAGAATTTGATCAGGCTTACCGTAACTTGTTAGCCTGGTCATTGCAGCACCGCTTAATAGTTGTCGGCTTGGCAGTTGGTAGTTTAATAGCTGGTTTAGCCCTGATTCCCCTAATTCCCAAAGGGTTTATTCCCAAACTTGACCGAGGAGAATTTAATATTGTCTATACTGCTCCCTTACCTAATCTTCCTGGGAATCTTGGACAAGCGGGGCAAGGAGGACGACAACAACCAGGAGGACAACCAGGACAAGCGGGACAAAAAGATAAATTAGAAAATTCGTCTTTGTCTGCTGCGGCTTTAGCTGCTTCATCATCTTCTATTCCCATTCCTAATCCTCTAAACGATTCTTTGGATGTTGCTAAGAAACTGGAAGAAGTAGTGAGGAAGTTCCCCGCAGTGGCAACGGTATTTACTACTGTGGGTTCTCGTGAAGGTGAACCAAACAAAGGTACGCTGTACGTTAAGCTCAAAGCAGAGCGAGAAGTGAAAACGGCAGAAATACAAGACCAACTCCGCGCTGCTTTGCCAAAATTGGCGGGTGTAACTACAAGTGTAGAAGATATTCAGTTTGTAGACACAGGTGGACAAAAACCTCTGCAAATAGCCTTACAAGGCAATGATCTTCAAGCCTTAACGACGGCAGCTAAAGCAGTAAAAGCCCGAATTGAGAAAATATCTGGGTTTGCTGATGTCACTATCACAGGTGCATCTGATCAACAAGATCCAATTTTACAAATTGAACGTTTGAATAATCAGCGGGTGGCTTATATCGGTGCTAACCTGGGTCAAAATTTAACTTTGGGTGATGCGACGGATAAGGTGGTAGCAGAAGCTAAAGCAGTTATACCTGCGGGTGTTTCTTTGAATTTAGGGGGAGATTCTGCCCGTCAGAATGAGGTTTTTGGGAGTTTTGGCACGACTTTGGGGTTATCAGCACTTTGTATTATTGTGGTGTTAATTTGGTTATTTAAAAGTTGGGTAGACCCCATAGTTATTGGTCTTTCTTTACCTTTAGCAATCGTGGGGGCGTTGTTGGCACTGCTATTTACAAAAAGTGATTTTGGGATGATATCTCTAATTGGTTTTGTATTTTTGCTGGGGATTACTAACAAAAATGCCATCTTAATTGTAGATTACATTAATCAGTTAAGAGATTCTGGACTAGAAAGAACTGAGGCAATTCTCAAAGCTGGACCTGTCCGGTTGCGTCCCATTATGATGACAACTGCGGCGACAATTTTGGGGATGGTTCCCATTGCTTTGGGTTTAGGTGCGGGTTCAGAATTGCGATCGCCTATGGCTGTATCTATAGCCGGTGGTTTGGTCAGTTCTACTATTCTCAGCTTGTTTGTTGTCCCCGTATTTTACGCCATTTTAGATGATTGGTTTCCTAGAAAGAAGATAAAACAATAAAAACTCGTAGGGTGCGTCAAAAGTTAATTTAATAATTAGATGATGAATTAACAAGTTTGACGCACCGTTTCAGTAGAAAACTTTTAATTCTTAATATCCCTAACTTCTTGAACAAATTGGGGATATTTCACTAATATATCTATCGTCAGATATAGCTATATCTAACTCTTGGGGATGAAGTTAAGTGAATCGTTAAAGCCTAGAATACACTTACTATTGCCAAAGCCACCTTTAGTTTTAAATATTAAATTATAAGTTGGAGGTAATCAGTCATCATGTTTAGGACTTCTCTCACTCATAATTGTTTGATTGATAAGACAAATTATTGATTTGAATACTGGAGATAAAAAAATGGAATATACCGAGTTTATAACCCATGTTCAAAGTTTAGCTCAATCGGAATTTCGTGAAGAAGCAGAAGTTGCTACTCGTGCTACTTTTGAAAGTATTAAAAAAATTATTCCTAGTGATGAAAGAGAAGAATTAGCAGCACAAATACCCCAGGAATTGAGAGAATATTTGTATGGAGGTGAAACAGAACCTATTCAATCTTTGAATTTACAAGAATTTATTAAATGTATCAGTGACAAAGAAAAGGTAGAACCCACGATAGCTGCTATTCATGTGCGGGCTGTTTTTGCTGTTGTACAACTTGCTGTTTCTCCGGAAAATTTCCGCAAATTTTATAACTATTTCTCTCATGATTATGAGGAATTATTTACCATCTCACTCGCTTAGTTAAAAGAGATTTGTCAAGGGAAAATTTGAAAATACTCGATTTCTCTAAGAAGTCGGGTATATTTTTGTTTACTAAATATTGAAAATGAATTACTATAGATACAGAATCATCAAAATTAAAGTTAATTTCAGGAATTATGCTGACTTTTACTCAACGTCAACCACCTAATGATGATACTATAGTTACTTTCACTCTTTCACTGACTGCGGAAGAACGAACTCGTAGCCGCCATAAATTTACATTAGCAAATGGTAAGGAAGTTTTTTTGCGTTTGGCTAGAGGTACAGTATTAAATGATGGCGATATTCTCATAAATGAAAATGAAAGTATGAATATGAGAATTATTGCTAAACCTGAACCAGTTTTAACTGTATTAGCAGAAATTCCTTTATTATTAAGGGCTGCGTATCATTTAGGAAATCGTCATGTATCTGTGGAAATTACTCCCACTTATTTACGCTTATCTCCAGATACGGTTTTAGCTGCTATGTTGACACAATTGGGATTAGAAATTAAAGAGGAAGTTGTACCTTTTCAACCAGAATTAGGGGCTTATGGAAATCACTCTCACACATAGCCATTTTTTGGCGATTTTACAATTAGCAAGTCCAGCTTTACCTGTTGGTGCTTATGGCTATTCAGAAGGGTTGGAAATGTTAGTAGAAAATGGGACTATTACTAATATTGAAAATCTCCAAGATTGGCTAAAATCTGAGTTAATTTATGGCTCAATTCGCCTAGATGCGGCGGTAATGGTGAGGGGTTTTCATGCTATCCAATCAGGTGATAGGTCGGCTTTAAAGCGGTGGAATTTATGGTTATCAGCGGCGAGGGATACGGAGGAATTACGGGCTGCTAGTTGGCAAATGGGACGTTCTCTGATGCAATTATTGGGGAAGCTAGAACCGGATATTTTACCTGTGGTGAATGCTGTGGGTTATCCTAGCAATTATGCGATCGCTTTTGCTATAGCTTGCGCTCATTGGGATATCAATATTCAAGCTGCTTTATTAGCTTATTTACACAGTTGGGCGAATAATTTAATTACTGCTGGTATCAAACTTATTCCGCTGGGACAAACTGCGGGACAACAGTTATTACTGTGGTTACAACCTTTATTAACTACTACCGTGGGGGAGATTTTGACAATGGCAGATGATGATTTAGGATGTTGTAATTGGGGTTTGTCTTTAGCGAGTATGCAGCACGAAACCCAATATACTAGATTGTTTAGGAGTTAAAAATTATGACGGCTTTAAGAGTAGGCGTTGCGGGTCCCGTAGGTTCGGGAAAAACGGCTTTGGTAGATGCTTTGTGCAAGGGTTTACGGGAAAAATATCAGTTAGCTGTGGTGACAAATGATATCTATACTCAAGAGGATGCTCAGTTTTTAGTGCGTTCTCAGGCTTTGTCAAGCGATCGCATTTTAGGAGTAGAAACGGGAGGTTGTCCCCATACTGCTATCCGTGAAGATGCTTCTATGAATTTAGCCGCAATTGAACAATTAGAAGAAAAATTTACCAATTTAGATTTAGTCTTTTTAGAAAGTGGTGGAGATAATTTAGCTGCTACTTTTAGTCCTGAATTAGTAGATTTAACAATTTATGTCATTGATGTCGCTGCTGGTGATAAAATCCCCCGCAAAGGTGGACCAGGTATTACCAAATCTGATTTATTAGTGATTAATAAAACTGATCTTGCTCCTTATGTGGGTGCTGATTTGAATGTCATGGAACGAGATGCGAAAAAAATGCGTGGTGATAAACCTTTTGTTTTTACAAATTTGAAAACTCAAACTGGTTTAGGAGATGTGATTCAGTTTGTGAATGCAGCTATTTGTTAATTGTTTCATAGCGTGGCGTGGACATATCAGGATTTATAGAAGGTAATACCATTTTAAAAAATCTGTGCTATATTTGTATGGCATTATAAAGATGCTATTAATTTTTAATTTCCTGATCATACACAATCAACCCATTCAATGATAAACTAAAAATATGGTAAATAATATCTCATTCATGGTTATGAATAAAAATATTGACATTATCAAAGATACAAGAGTAAATTGTTACTCCGTGATGACACAGTTTCAAGTAGAAGAATATCTAAAAAGGGTAAAAAATGCCTTTGAAAATAGAGGAGGTTTAGAAGGACAAAGAGATACTTTAAAAACAAATACTGCTATACGTATCCGCAAGAGGATGATTAAAGATATAGAAACTGGAGCGGTATTACCACCAATAGTTATAGGGGTGATTATTCCCCAGGATAATTTTGCCATTATTGAACAATTAGAAGACAATAATGCTTTTTTAGAATTTATTAACAAAATACCTGAAGATAGTATATCTATTATTGATGGTATGCAACGAACTAAAGCTTTAAG
>NZ_JADEWA010000400.1:0-5090 GCF_015207865.1 Dolichospermum sp. LEGE 00246 | reverse complement strand
ATTAATAATAAACTCAAATTAATCAAAAGACTTGGATATGGATTTCGTAACTTTAGTAATTTTAGATTACGTAGTTTATTAAACTGGCACTTTAGTATTAATTCTCCATAAAAGTGACGCAAGAGCCGCAATATCTTGTAGCTTCATCGAAATTAGATGAACCAATTAAACTAAGATATGACATAGCTTATCAAAATTGTCAGTTAAATATAATTGAAAAAGCGATTGCATCAGCTTTAGCTAAATCAAAACTTTCTCAAGATAAAAAGAAGCGAATTAGAGGTACATACCAATACGTTAGGGCTTCTGAACCAGTTCCAGATTTTAGCTATCTCAAAGAGTTAGAAGCTATTATTGCTGGTTCGGATATTCGTATAGGAGTTAAACGTGCTTATTCACTTGCAAGTGCTAAATCTAGAGCTTTTACTGTAGATATAATTATTGTCAGGTTAATTAAAGAGACTCAGAATTTAAGCTTGCAAGACAAACAAAACTATTTACTTACTTATCAAGAAATTCGGGATGGAAAAAAAATATCTCATCCAGAAACTTTGCAATTATTGAATTCATTTATCCGTGACTCTAATATTTCAGATAGCAGCAAAGTAATTTATTTTTTGGCACAGAATGTGTTTCTTGAAAAAGATTCAGAAGCAGCAAAAAAAGACTTTGGTACAATTGAAAATGTCGGTCGTTTTGTGACTAAGGCAGGTAGCACAGTCGTACCTATGGGTACAGGTGTTCTCAACGCTTTAGGAGCAGAAACAGCGACAGGTGTAGCTATTACTAGCTTGAGTGGAGGATCACTTACTACAGCGACTTTAGCCGCTTTGGGTGGAGGTTCTGTAGCTACGGGTGGGTTGGGAATGCTAGGAGGTTTAGCAGTAGTTACTGGGGGAGCAGCTTTAATTGGGGCGGCTGGACTGGTATCTGTTGCGCTTGTTTCTCAAATGGACGGAGAAGACTTGAAGAATTTAGGAATTGCAGCAGTTACAGGAACTTTAGCCGGTGCAGGTGCTGTTCTCATTGCTTGGACTGCTGCTTCTGCTTTGGGTATAGCAGGTACACTATCTGGAGCAGCCGCTATTACTTCACTAATCTCAGCTTTGGGAGGACTTAGCGTTCTTACAGGGGGTGCATCTTTAATAGCCTTTGGTGCTGGTTTTGTTGTCTGGTCATTCCTCAAAGGACAAAAACGTAGAGATGCGAATATACTACACCAGCTAGAATCACGATTGTACACTTTAACAGAAATGCCAACCTCTCCTAAGCTAAAGGAATTTATTGAGTTTCTTAACCAGAAATTAAATAACGAGTATAAAATTGAGGGCTTTGAAATTGCTCCTAATATTACCTTAGATAATTTATCAAATACTATATCTAGCTATGCGGTTTCTGTTATGGAATCTGATGAAAAAATATTAGCCTTAAAGAATACTGGCTTTTGGAATGATGCTAAAGAAGGTATTGTATTAACCAATAAAAAATTGATTTGGAAAAGTGGATGGTCAGCAACTGAGTTTATTGCTTTTTATGCTATATCGGAATATCGAAAATTACCCGAACTGCCTGTAGATGAAGAAAATGCACATTTTTATAGGCTAATGCAAGAAATAGGGGAAAAATATGATGATCTTTAAAAATAGAAAAATTCTCATTTTTTAAACTTGACTCGTTCCTTGATTCTATCTAGAGAATAGAAAGGAGATAAATTGTCTCGTTTTTAGGATTAGGTTGCTAATTTTGCTATGATTGATGTATTGTAGACTATATGTCACAGCAAACATTCATGTCAATTATCGAATGCAAGGAACACAAATTTCTTTTTTTCCTAACGAGGATGAGCATAATCCTAGCCAAAAGCAAAAGAAGCCGAAATTAGGACGTTATGAGCGTATTCAGCGCGAACTAGATGAAGATAAATCTGATCCATATAAGATATTTACTGATGTTAGTTCCCCACCCAGTCCATTATCTAAATATACTTTTGTGGATCTGTTTTGTGGTGCTGGGGGAATCACACAAGGTTTATTTCAAGCTGGATTCACACCATTGGCTAGTGTAGAAATTAGTCCAATTGCTTCTGCAACGCACAAAAAAAATTTCCCACAATGTCATCATTTCTGTGGAGATATTGAACAATTTTATTCCCAAAATTGGCTGCAACAAATAGGCTCACCTGATGTAAATGTTGTTGTTGGTGGTCCACCATGTCAAGGATTTTCAGTAGCCGGAAAACGTGATCCCAAAGATCCTCGAAATAGGTTATTTTATGAATTTGTGCGTGTTGTTTCAGAAATACGCCCTTGGTATGTAGTGATGGAAAATGTACCAGGTATTTTGACAATTCAAAACGGGGATGTAAAGACAGCAATTATTGAAGCTTTTGAGTCTATTGGTTATCCTCATATTTCTGTGGCAATTCTGGAATCTGCGGCTTATGGAGTCCCACAAATTCGACCAAGAGCTATTTTTATCGCTAATAGATTTGGAATGCCAAATCCTTATCCTCAAGCGCAATTAAACCAAGAAGAATACAAACCTATTGAATCAGCAATTTCTGATTTACCAGAATACACTCGAATATCGGAAATTAATCACGAATGGACTAAACATTCACCGGAGTATATGGAACGTCTTGCTCAAGTTCCTCCTGGTGGTTCTTTATATACAAAATATGTTGATGCTTTCAAACGACAATATCCTGGTAAACCGAGTATGACTGTGAAAGAAAATCATGGTGGTACACATATTCATCCATATTTAAATCGCGTGATTTCCGCTAGGGAAATGGCCAGATTACAAACATTTCCCGATTCGTTTATTTTTGAAGGTAGTATGAAAAAAGCGATGTGGCAAATTGGCAATGCTGTACCACCACGTTTAGCAGAGTGTATTGGTTATGCACTGATTCCTTACTTAAATGATATTGCAATTAACATAAGACAATCTGCTAATTTACCTCATTTTGATCAACCTGAGATAGTTTTTGGTTAAGTGCATTACGCCAAGTTTCAAAATCATACCAACCACAACCAATACAACCTTCCTCAGCTTCATCACCTCGCTGATGTTGGGAAGGCCAATTTTCACCTGATTTATACCAGAATTTAATACCAAAAGGTGTACCGCGTTTACCAGTTTTTATACAACGTTCACAACTTCTCGATTTTAAAAGATTATGATTTCCAGACGCATCTTTCTTGAGTAATTGAAACTTTTTCCTAATTTCGGTTTCACTCATAGAAGTTAAATGTGGAGCTTCACTTTTTCCCCAACGTTCCATTGGAAACCTATGGTCAATAACTAGCTCATGCTTCTCTCTTTGTCTCTGTTCTATTACATCTGTATATGAATAAGCCTGGAGAATTCTTTGAACTAAAGAAGCTGGTATATTAGAAGCTGAATTAGCCGATTTTATCTCTCCTGTCCAGCAATCTCCTAAACGTATTTGTTGACAAGTTGGACAAAAATTCTTTTGTGTTTCAATGACAAGACCAGGACGACTTCTTGTCCCGCGTTGTAATCCCTGAATACCTCCACCACCGGCATACTGAGTTGATCCTACGTTTTTGCCTTCGCACTCTCTACAATGCCATTTTTGATCTGATAAAAGGTTAAAGACTTGTAATTGAGTTGCTCCTTGTCTAAATTGGGCTTTAATTGTCTCGACTAAATTTTGTTGGTTTGTCACTGTATTCTATCGGCTTCAATTTCCAGATTTTTGAGCAGAACGGAAACACTAATACCTAAGCCATCTGCAAGACTTACAAGAGCAGTCAGGGAAGGATTTCTAACTCCACGTTCCACACCAGAAATGTATGTGCGGTCTAAGTTAGCGCGTAGTCCTAACTCCTCTTGTGAAATTCCTAACTCCGTTCTGCGTTGTCTGACTAGATAACCTAAAGCATCAAGAATCTTTTGTTTTGATTCATTCATGTACTGATTTTGAGCTTTTATGGACTATCAGTCTACGGACGATGTGTCACATTATTTGAAATTTATTATTTGTTATTGACATCTAATGCTATGTCTAAAAATTCATGCAATTCTTAACTAAATAATCGGACAGGGTTTGAAATTTCTTGGAGTTTATGTTTGTGAATGACAATTCTTTCCCGTTTCCTCGTTCCTAGCCTCTGACTAGGAATGCAGTTGATGAGGCTCTGCCTCAACTATCAGCACAAAATCGGGTAAAGTAGCCTGTATTCTGGGATTGGAGGCAGAGCCTCCTGGTAGGTATTCCCAGTCAGAGACTGGGAACAAGTCAAACATCCTCTTAGATAAGCAACAAAAAAATTCCCTGCCGCAAGGTGGTGGATTTTTTATGGAATTGGGTTAGGTTCATTGTCAAAATTTCTTAACTCTCTGCATTCATAGACATTTGAGTCAATTTCTCTAGTAACTTGTAAATTTCTGTCCCAATTTTATTTTCTGGATAATCTGGATCATTTGGGTTACATTCACCAAGCATTTTTGCTCTGGAAATTGCTTGTTGGATATCTTCAATTATTTTTCCATTAGATGGTTGTTTACGACTTTCGTAAATGATATTCCAGAGCTTTTTACAAATTCCTGGTCTTTTTTGAATGTATTGATTTTTAATATAATCTTTTAAGCTAGTAGTGTATAGATGTTCTGGAATAGCATCTTGCAAACTCGTTTTTAATAGATGTTCTGGAATACAATCTTGCAAACTCGTTTCTAAATCAAAAAAGTGCAGAATTAACCAAATTTCAAAGCAAGGATTACTAATACATAATTTATATATTGGATTATCATCACACTTTTCTAATATCTGAGAAATAGTTTTTTTCCGACTATCATAATCATAAGAACACCCGGTAAGTGGGAAACGAGCGTGGCTTGGCTCCCTGAGAGGGAAACGACACGAGCGGTTTTAACCGCTGTGGATATTAAAATTGAAACCAGATTTTTGATTGGAATCTGGAAACCAACTCCCATTCCTGGGGTAATGTTAGCCTCGACCTGTTATAAGGTTTATCAACTAGAAAACCATAAGCATACTGTTTATCCTGATTTCTAAACTCAAATTCAAACCTGGATGGTTTTGTATAACAGGTTTTATC
>NZ_JADEWA010000399.1:0-5100 GCF_015207865.1 Dolichospermum sp. LEGE 00246 | reverse complement strand
GTTAATATACAAATATTTATTTGGATCAAGACTCCACCAAATTAAAGCACAAGTATCTAAAATAACGGTCATATTTCGCCCAATTCTTCAGTTGTGGGTGTGGTGATATCTTCAAAATATTGAATTTTACCAAGTAGGGAGCTAAATAATTCTGCTGTTGAACTTTTCACACCAATATTTTCCGGTTTTGTAATTTCTATAGAGGTGATCAAAACTTGACTTTCTAAGATATTTTTAGGAATTTCAGCTAACTCGACTTTGCTATTTTTGTAGATTCCTTTCACAGTTTGTAACATAATAGACATCTCCGAAAATTAAATATGCGTGACATGAAACCTCTGTAGAGACGTTCCATGGAACGTCTCTACAATCTTTACCGGAGATGTCTAATGAATTATCTCCTTTGTTAGCGTTGTTTATATTATAACTGCTTATATTATATTCCTCTGTGTTCTCTGTGCCTCTGTGGTTCATTTAATTATTTTTTATACAAAACAAGAAAGCGGAAAAGCGGGCAAGATGCCCGCACCACAAGATAGAGAATCTTAAAGGCTGTGTTTGTTAACCTACATTAGCAACATAAGGACTGGTCAACTTATCCAATTGCTGAGTTAATAGACTGAGGAACAAACCCACATCTGTCACCACACCGACAGATTCTATTGAACCGCGATCGCTCAATTTTGTCACCACAGCCGGATTAATATCCACACAAACCATTTTCACACCTGCGGGAGTCATATTTCCCACCCCAATAGAATGCAGCATAGAAGACAGCATGAGAATCATGTCTGCACCTTGGATGATTTGGGAATATTCCTGTTGTGCTAGAATCAAGTTCATTTGGGTATCGGGTAAAGGACCATCATCCCGAATTGAACCAGCGAGGGAAAAGGGAATGTTATTTTTCACACATTCATACATCACCCCACTTTTCACCACTCCTGCTTCCACAGCTTTAGCAATGCTACCAAAACGGCGGATAGTATTAATTACTTTTAAATGATGTCTGTGTCCACCCCGCACAGCCACACCCCGCTTCATATCCACACCCAGGGAAGTTCCCAGCAGGTTTTGTTCCATGTCATGAACAGCGATCGCATTTCCGCCCAAAAGACCCTGTACATAGCCTTCTCGAACTAAGCGACAGAGATGTTCACCCCCACCTGTATGAATCACCACAGGACCTGCTGTGACAACTACTTTACCGCCGCTATCCTTAATTTTACGTAATTCCCAAGCCACTTGTTCCACAACTAATTCCACCCGTTTTTCGCTGGAAACACCGGAAGACATGAAGCTGAATTCTTGAGAATTGCGTTGTTCGCGTGATTCGGCTTTGCGGACGGTGCGAATACCCAATACATCCACAACTACTTTGTCGCCGATTTCTAAATCACGGAGGAGTTTGCATTTTGCTACTATACCATTAGCAGTTGTGGAAATAGCGATCGCCCCATCCATGCGTTGATTTTGCACCTTCAGCCATTCTCCATTTACCCGAATTTCAGTAGGATAAATCGTGCTGACATAGAAATCATCAGGAGCTACACCCGCTTGGATCACAGGTTCTAATCTAGAATCGCGCTCATCTTGGGGTAAATCAACCGCACCCAAATCAATCAACTGCGAGATAATTTCTTCCATCACTTCGTGAGATGGTGCAGATACCCTCACCTCAGCCGCAGATGTACTTTGACGTTGTTCTCCCAAGTTGAATTTGAGAACTTGGAAACTTCCCCCCATTTCCACAATTAAATCTAAAGCGCGGTTAATCAAACCTGCATCTAGCAAGTGTCCTTCCATGCGAATGACACGACTTTCTACAGATACATTAGCGTGAATTTCCTCGCCAATAGGTTCTGTCACCCGCAAAGTCAAGCATTTAGCCGCCCCACCAGCTTTGAGAAATTCCGTTAACGGGGTTTCAATAACTTGAAAACCAACTTCAGCCAAACGTGATTTTAAACCATCACTAGCTTTGTTCATAATCACGATGCTATCAACATTCACCGCATTACAAGCAAAGTTAACAGCATCAGCTTCTTCAATTGCTATCCGCTTTTCCGGTGCGACGCGCATTTCAATCACGCGGTTAGAGTAGGAATCAAACGCGCCAGGATAATACAGCAAATAACCATTTGCCAAAGGACAAAAGCAGGTATCCAGGTGATAAAAACGCTCATCCATCAACCGCAGAGAAATCACCTCAATGTCCAGCCATTTAGCCAGGTAGGGGTGAGAATCTAATTCTGACCGAAAACCATATCCAGCCCATAACCACCGCCCTTCCCGGTCTAGGAGTGCGTCACCAGCACCTTCAAAGGGGAGGTCTTTAGGAAGAGTGTATACATTATATCCATTATTTTCAAACCACTGTTGAAAATACGGTTCTTCACCTTGGCGTTCTTTATGTAGGAAGCGGCTGAGAACAACGTTCTCACCAAGGACTAAACCCGCGTTAGCACTGAATACCATATCAGGCCAGCCTTTTTGGGGAGGCACTAAATCAACAATGGCATGATCTTTAATTACATGGTATAATTTATTCCATTGTTCTACGGCGCGATCGCGTGATGACTTATGAATATTCCCTTCCATCCAAGGATTAATCACATAATCCACATCATAATGGTCAGGAGCGCACATCAAAAAACGAATTTGGGAAACCATAAAAATTTTACGAACTTCTAAAATGCTACTAATGTCTTCTGGATACAGAGTTTTGGTGATCCAATTCTGTCAAATCTGTTACTTAACCTCTACCTTTCGCTCTTGGTAGGCTTTACAAGGATATCGTTATTATTCTATTACTGCTAGGGACAATGTGAGCGGTAGGAGGGAAAAGGTTGTATTTGAATGCAATATTAACTTGTTAATTGATGGGTGACTCTGATTGTTGGCTGAACTTGCTCTACAATAATTAAATTATGGAGTTTTTTATTATGTCCCCTACTCTAAAAGCCGTCTATCGTAACGGCACATTCATTTTGGAAACAGCCTGTAATTTACCTGAAGGTTCTGAGGTGGAATTACTCATTCAATCAAGTTCTATTGTTTCACCTCCCATTTCCGATGTAGAAAGCAACAACATTTTCTCAAATCTCTAATTTCACGAATGCAGCAAAATCCGATTCCATTAAATGCACCTCATTTTACACGGGAGATGCTGCATGAAGGCTGTTAATACTAAAATGGTATTTTCTATTTGGAATATAGGCGAAAAATGAAAATCAAATTCTCAAATTTAGGCGGTATTCAAGAAACAGAGTTAGATTTGCGTTCTCTAACAGTAATTATTGGACCTAATAACTCAAATAAAACCTATATTGCCTATTCAATTTATGGTTTGTGGCAGCGTGCCGGACGAACTCTACGTATCCAAGGTAATGAAAAATTAGAGATTAAGCATCAGGAAGATGATACTTGGTCGCTTAAAATAGATAATGACTTGCTTGATTTTTTTATCAGAGATATTGAAACGACAGCAAAAAATTTTAGAAGAAAAACTTTAGAATCATTTTTTCAGGATTCTAGTCGTAAGCTTTTTTCTAAAACATCATTTGAAATGATAATTTCTCGACAAGAAGTGGAAGATGCTATCAATCAATTAATTCAGCAAGATCCATTTCCTTTGACAGATGGAACCTCCCTGAAAATCAGTCGTAAAGAGGATGTATTGATTTTTACGATTCAACCTGATGATGAGGAAATAACTACAAATCAAAGACCGAATTTTACGGGGGGTTTTCGCCAATTTAATGATAGACCTGATCTAGTGTTTATCTTTAGTGTTAAGCAACTGCTTTTTTATAATACTTTTCCATTTCCTGCTGAACGAAATGCGTTTATAAATACCTATAAGATACTGGAAACCAAAAGATATAGAATTCTTAAACAAAAACAAAGAGAGTCATTTATCAACAGTACCTCTGAAGAGACATTTGACTTAGTTAAAGAGTCAATAGATATCCGTTATCCACAACCAGTAGAAGATTTTTTAGATTTTTTATCTGATATAAACCTTCAAGAAGAAATAGAAAAAGGATATTCAAGTGATAAGAATGAATTTCAAAAGTTAGCAGATGAAATTGAAAACCAACTACAAAATAAAAACAAAACTATCTTGAAGTTTACTCACTTGGGTGGGACAGAGATAAAAGTTTTAGTGAAAACAGGTTTAGAAATTGACCTATATAACGCTTCCTCTTCTATAAAACAACTTGCACCATTACTTTTATATCTAAGATATCGTGCAAGTAAAGGTGATTTCTTGGTAATAGATGAACCAGAGATGAACTTACACCCAGAATCACAAGCAAAGTTACTTGAAGCATTATCTATTCTTGTTAATCTTGGTGTGAGAATCTTACTCACAACCCATAGTCCATATATTATGGCACATCTAGATAATTTAGTTAATGGTAATCATGAAAATCCTGAAATATTAAAACGTCAATGTTCATATTTATATCTTCAAGATGAAAGAGCATTTTTACCTATTGATCAAGTTAGCGCGTATGAAATGAAAGATAACAAATTAGTTTCATTGCATGATCCAGATTATGGTATTAGATGGGATACTTTAAGTGATGTTTCTGTAGATATTCAACAAAAGTTTTTTCAAATTTATGAAGCAGGACAAGAAAAAGCAGATGAAACAGAAGAATAATCTTGCTAAAATTCTCAAAGACAAAAAAGATAAACTCAATTGGCAAAATTTTAATTTTCTAGAAAATATGCTGGTGTTTAGTACAATGCGTACAATGCCAGGAAGAAATGCTCCACCAGAAAGTGGAGTACATTTTCGGATAACTTTAGATTCTCAAAATGATGCTATATGTATTTTATTTAAAATAGATAGAGATCATCAGAAAAATGATCCTCTAATAAGAGAGCAAACAGTAAGAAGACCAGATTATATGTCTCTTTATATTGATTCTAAATCTTGCATTTGCACTATCATTGAAATGAAAGGTACAAGTAGTGATGAATTGAAGCGCGGAATAGATCAAATTGTAAAATTGAGAGATATTTTAAAAATTTCTGATCATTTACCCACAAAACTAAAAATTAAATTTCAAGGAATTTTATTAACTC
>NZ_JADEWA010000398.1:0-5110 GCF_015207865.1 Dolichospermum sp. LEGE 00246 | reverse complement strand
AAAATTGTCCGAGAAGCCTGAGTATCAGCATGGTCAATATGACCACAATGTTCACAAATGAACTTTTCGCCATCTCTATTAGCTTTACTAATATGATGACAAGCCGAACATTCTTGAGAAGTAAATTGAGGATTAACGGATAATACTGGTTTACCAGACTTCGCACGGGTAGGCTTTCCCCCGCGCTCTAAAGAGACGCGGCTCCCAGCCTTCCCGCAATCCCCTGGTGGGAATTTGCATGGCAAGAACTTTGGGACAAAACCGATTTTGAAAATCAGGATATTGTTAAGATTACCTATGACGGAATTCTTTCAGGATTAATCAGATTTGCTGTTTACTCTACTGAAGATGGAATCCCTTACCTATTTTACGCAAAGCCCTAACTATGGGAAAAAATCAAGAAGGACTGATCATCGAAATATTGTCAGATTGCTACAAGCAGAAAGGTATTACTCAAGAAAATATTAGTAGTTGGAGTAATAAACCGCCAACCTTTCAAGACTTGAGAAATGAAATGGAAGCAAGAATACAAAGCGGTTTTCCAGACTTGATATTTTATAACTTCTTCTAAATCCTCCTGATAGCGCAGGGTGGCGTTAATCATACCCTGAATGGGCGCAGTCCCTGCGCCCCTACGTCCTGATAGCGCAGGGTGGCGTTAGCCATACTTCTAGCCCTCACAGACAACTTTTTGGTGCAAACCCTACTTAAGCATTTTTATGACGAAGAGAAAACTGATCTTAAAAGTTTGAAATATTCCCAGATAAATATTCATATTACACAGCCAAGATCAATAATTGGAACCAGGTGGGTGGCCCCAATTTGCCGATCTAGCGTTATCAGTGCCGCGTTCTTGATGAAGGCACTAGAGAACTTTTCGTCCCAGACATATTGCATTTCATACCCGATTACCCAAAATCTGCTTGTGGTGGTCAAACAGATTTGTGAAGATGAGGAGCAGGGTGACAGAACTAATTACCCAACTTGGATTAGTTATAATTCGCTAATACCTGTCATTGGTGTGTCCGAGAGTGGCAAGCTCTCAGTTAACATCTATCAATCTACTGCTCATTAGAGATTTGAACTAAGTTCTAGCTGGCTCTATTGATAGATTCAGCGGGTAGGCAAATCAGATTATCTCCTTGGGTAAGGATTAAGCCACGTTGACGTAATTTACCCATTAAACGAGTGACAGTAACACGGGTTGAACCAATGGCGCTGCCAATTTGAGCATGGGTGAGGGGGAAGGGTAAGCAATAACCACGAATGACATCAGGATCGGTTTCGCTCATTGAAGGCTCTCCATATTCCTCAATCAGTAGGGTGAGGAATCCTAAGAGTCGGTCAATTGTACGACGTTGTCCTAAAGCGCTCAACCATAACAACTTGCGCTGGTGCTGATATCTAAAAGCATCCATAACTTCACGGCGGAAGTGAGGCCAGTTGTCTAGGTCATGCCAGTACATCCACAGCACTGCTGTTTGGTCAACGTGGGCGTAGGACTGGAGGGTGAATGGAGATTGAGCAACAATTTCAAAAGGTTGTCCTGCTCCCACAAAACCCAAGAAGGCTTCTTCGGGTGTTCTGTTAATGCGTCTAGATGTTAACTGACTAGCAGTAGCACTGACTTGGGCAGTTCCTACCATGCGGATAGCACCTCTTTGGACTAAATAGAGCAAACCAGGTCTAGCTGGAATGCGCTCGTCTTTGCTGAAGGTGCGGCAGCGGTAGTGTTCTTGGGCCCAGTCAAGAATACGTTGCCAGGTTAAGAAAGGACGCGAAGCTTCGGAAAAGGAAGATGGAGATTGCATAGGTAACAAAGAGCTATTGGCTGAAAACAAAGACTTGATAAGAAAAGTGCAAGGAGTGTCTTTGTGTTAACGGGGTAGGCATAACGCCTAACAGCGCCAGCCCTCCAATGGGATAGAAAGCTAAATTGCTCTCTATTTTTTCTTATACTTCCTACTGTACAACAAGGGTAGTAAAGATTACCCATTTTTTATACATTATTTATCAAATTTCATCCTACTCTCATTTTTCCCGACATCAGTAAACTTCTATCTCAAGGTAGATGGAACAGGATAAAATGATGCACACCATAATTTTTTTACAAAAGGATACGTGTCGCATAGACTACTTTTTGGGCAAAATAAAGCAATTAAACAGTTAATAAATAGGTATTTAATGTCTTCTCTCGGTATTTTTACTAATAAGGAGGAAATTACAAGCATAAAAGGGATAAAAGTTCCTCTCTACCAAGGAGGATATAATCAAAAAATTTTATATATCTCTGGTGTGGCTATGAGAATATCAAAATCTCAGAATTTAACAGTTATGGACGGTGCTGGAGCTATCGCCACGCTTGCCGAAAGTATTGCCGGACATTTATCCCAAAACAGTGATAGTTTATTTAGGGTGAAAGTAGTTCCCCCCGGTGAGATTCATATAGAACTCATGGACTCTACTTTAGCTGCTTGGTTACAAAATTTAATAGTTGCCAAAAAAACTGGAGATTTGGTGAATAATTTTTTAGATGACCAATTACCAACTTCATTAAGTTCATTAAAGGTTTTTGCCATTCAATATGCTCATTTCCGCTGCTGTTCTTTGCTGCGCTTAGGACAGAATGAAGGATTGATTGAACTTGATAGGACAGATTTTAATGGTTTTATGGCTGTCAACTCTATACCTTTGCTAAATTGTGAGCAGAAACTTCTTCTTGATCACTTGGATGAGAGGTTTCTAATTTATCAATTAGTTAAGGTGGTAGATTATTTGGTTTGTGCTGATAGTAGTTCTATTGACTGGGAAAAGGCAGGTGGGAATTTAAGTCAAGCTTTTGAGCGGTTTTGGTGTAATTGTCGGATTTGGGGGGAAGTGAAAATTCATGATCCAGAATTGGCTCAAGCTCGCTTGGGATTGCTGATAGCGACTCAGTTGGTTTTAAGGTGTGTGTTAGAGGACAAGTTGGGAATTGTTGCACCTGTGGAACTTTAAGCGGTTATCGCCAGGATGCAATGCAATCGAGGGCGCAGTCCCTGCTCCCCTACAGGTTTTGCGATTTATTGATAAGCTGTTGTGCATTTAGTTTGTATAATTCTAGCGGGCAAGATGCCCGCACTACAAAGTTCAAGTAAATTATGGTTATCAAATTTAGCTTAGCTGCGTAACAGCTTATTCACACAAACTTTACAAAATCTTTGAGAAATTATCTTGACAAAATAAATATCTCCGCATAAAATCGCAGGTGTGTGAGGAGCGAAATTAGGAAGGACACCGAGACGAAACACGGCCAGTCGTCGGTGTCTTTTCTTATGTGTAGAGTTTTAATTAAGTAAGAATTTTTCCATTGCTACGGCTGCACCATCTAATTCTACACTAGGTGCTACCCAGTGAGCGATCGCTTGCACTTCGGCTGGTGCGTCACCCATGGCGACACTAATGCCAGCATAACTGAGCATTTCTACATCATTGAAATTATCACCAATAGTCATGACATGATGACTTTCTAAACCTAGTATTTCTTCTGCTAGATAGCGGACAGCATTGCCTTTATTAACATGAGTATTAGCTGCTTCCAAGAAAGTAGCGACAGATGTTGTTATATATAATTCTGTGGGTTGATATCTGCGGCGTAAATTAGCCAAAAGTTGTTGAATTAAGTTTGCGTCATCACATAAGGCTAAAATTTTAGTGGGTGCATGATCTAATAGTTGACGTAAATCACCGACGGGAATGGCGTTTACACCACAGCGTTGTTGATAATTTTCCGTTTCTTTGGTAATTTCTCGGACATAAAGTTGGTCGTTGATGTAAAAATGCACGGAGAGGAGCGATCGCAAATCTGGCTGTTCAAAGTATTCTAGTAGTTGTAAGGCAATTTCTCTAGACACAGATAAATGACGGTGAATTTCCTGAGTATTTGGATCTTGAATCCAAGCGCCTTGATAAGCTACTAAAGGCAGTGTAGATCCAATTTCCTGATGAAACCGCAAAGCCGAACAATACATTCTTCCTGTTGCTATAGCGACTTTAATTCCCTTTGCTTGTACAGCAGCAATCACTTCCTTGACAATATGACTGAGAGTATTGGAATGTCCAGCAATTGTCCCGTCTATATCTAACACCAACAGTTTAATATCACTCACTTCATCAGGTGCTTTGTGCATAAATTCCCCAAAAATTGAAGTTCCAGTAAAAAATTAACAGTAGAGACTTACTTGCGTAAACTTGATTATAAGGGAAATGATGATAAGTCTACACTCATAATTCTATGTCTCCACAAATTAAAGCATTGATCAGATCACCACTACTGGGTATCTCACTAAGCAATCTAATTAAAGTTGGTTCTAAGTGACTTTTTCGATCTAGGAAAAAGGTATTTTCATCAGAGAATTCTCTAATTGCTTCAGGATTATGAGAAGTTACTAAAATTTGTCCACTATTTTTAAATGAACGTTGTAGAGATTTGGTAAAATGACCTACTTCTGACAGAGAAAGATAATTATCAGGTTCATCCCAAAAACAGAAAATTGGTCCATAGAATTTATTAGCAGCTAATACCACAGCACAAAGAAAAAAGCATTTTTCACCATCTGATAAATCTTGAAAATCAACATTCAAAGTCGCATTATTTTTTTCAAATCTAATAATTAGGGTTTTCAAGTCTTTACCAATAATTTCAGTGACAAAATCTTGAAAATCCGGCATAATATTTCGGAGATATTTGTCAATTTCTCTATAGGCAGCAGGATAACGACCAAGTATCCCAGAAAGCCATTCTCCAATATTTGAACCATCTCGCTTTGGTTCTAAAGTTTCACCAGGGGAATTTCCTGTCATTGAACTGGGAATTGGTGCTAAAATAATCATCTCAGAAAGCCAATTCTTGAAAACATGAAGACTATCATTACCAATTATTGGCATTGCCACTAAATGCCAATCTACTAAAAACTGAGCTTCCTTATTTTGTGCGTTATCGTTATTATGAATAGTTACTTGGGCGGCTTTTCGAGAATAAATTAAATTTCCTGCAACTAGAAGTTGTTCTTCAAAAACTCGCAGTTCTTTAAATTTTTCTGGCAACTCCAATGCTAAGACATATTTATAT
>NZ_JADEWA010000397.1:0-5132 GCF_015207865.1 Dolichospermum sp. LEGE 00246 | reverse complement strand
CTTTTGTGAACAATTAATTTTTTAATCATATCGAATTTTCTCTTTCTTTCAGTCCCGTTACGAAGTTCCACTTTCTCACTCCATGCCCAGCTTAATGCTACTTACTATCATTAAGCCTCTTACCCTTGGAATGATTTTTAGTTATTATGTACTACTCGCTAGGCTTTTTTGATATGTGACAGTTCAGGGTGCGGAATGTGGGATATAATGACTTTTTGAGGCTTAACCGAGCAGTATTGATTCCTGATAAAAATATAACAATTTTATCGTATAATTTCATCGCCAGTAATAATAAATCAAGATGAGCGGAATTGATCGTGAAATTACCTTAGAATCCAGAACCAGTCTTATTGAAAAACATCTTCCCAGAACAAAAAAAAACCCAAAGAGAATTTGAAACCGAAGGAATGGCTTTTTTATTTAACGATCAACAAACAATGGAAAGAGTTGCATCGGAAATAAAACTCCGAGGAGAACCTACAGGAACTGAAGATATAGAAGATAAATATGAGCGATATGGATTATATTTTGCTGAACCAATTGGTTATATACTAAAAGCAGATGGTACTCAAATCCCCCTGCATTACGGTGAAATAAAAATTAAGAAAACTACAGACAAATATCATGTCATACCTCGCACAAAACCCCGTACAAGCTACTCAAATCTCTCAAACATCAGAACAAGAAACTGAATGGGAGTTTGCAGAAATCTGGGTAGATACGTTGATATCTCCTCCTTATATTCTGATGTTAGTCAAAGAACAATCAGGAAAATTCTGTATCCATAACCCTGCACAAAACTATAAAATCATCTTTGCCAGTGACAATTATGAAGCCGCGAAAATGTGGCTACTAGAGGATGAATACGAGCGATTGAATAATCGTATTTTACAACAAGATTCTGATTGATGATGAAGATTAAAAATATTATAGCCCCCTCCTGGCTTGCGGGGAGGGGGTTGGGGTTCTTACCTCCTTTTTACGATAGGTTTAATCAACTTTAAACCTAGCTAACAATTCCTCACGGGAAAGATTAGATAAATTAAGTAATAACTGGGTTCTTTCCGTCAAAGAAAGTTCCATCATTGGAGTCACAATAGCAGATAACTCCTCATCTAAATTACCAAAACGCACCGCTAACAAACTCTCTACCATCAAACGCTGTCCGTCTTGTTGTCCTTCCTGTCTTCCTTCTTCCTTCTTTTATTCCCTGTTGTTTCCATTCTTCCCGTTGTTTTAGATACGCTGGTGATAAACTCATAATTAACTCCCTTACTTCTTCATCATTAACATCACTATTCAATTCTAAATTTTTCTGCCAAGATGCGAAAATTGCTACCAGTTTATTCAATTTATTCTCTCGTGAAAGTTCAACAACTTTGCCGATAGCTTTAGTTTGAGTTTTGCCTTTTCCCATTGCCCTTAACCATAGTGTATCCTCTATTAAGCAATCATAACCCTTGGAATTGCTTCATTTCACTTCGTTCCATATGGCTAACGCCACGCAACGCTTACGCAATGACATTGTGTAATTAATTCTGTCTCACTACTTATTCCTCCCACAGTTAGCACCAGTCGGATTAGGATATCTGTAATGGCTACCCATGAATTAGCACATCTTCAGAAATTGGTAGAAGTGATCAAAAGTATGGAAGAATTAGAGTGAGAATTCAGGAGTCAGGAGGTAGGGGCGCAGGGTCTGCGCCCTCAGTTTTATTGCATCAACAGTGATAACCGCTGTATACTAAATTCTTCCCAATTAGAATAATTTAGTTATCAATATGTCACCTCATATCCAAACCTTAATTTCATTAATCGAAACCTTACCCTTAAATATCCAAAAACAAATAGTAGAACATCTCCAAGAATATATTCAACAACTTACCAAAAATTTAGATCCTCAACAGAAAATCATCCCAACAGATGATTATTCCTCAAAACTTTCTCCAGAAGAATTGGAAATGTTGAATAATTGCACAGAAATTCCTGTCTGGTCTCCCTTTGATTCATCGCAGTGAATATAATTTCTGAATGCTAAAACCCAGAGAATTTATCAGTAGAATTAATCCAAAATCTAAAATCTAAAATCGGATGACCCTTGACTTTTCTAATACCGCCCTTTCCGTAACTGGATTAACCGACTACCTAAAATTACTCTTAGAACAAGATGAAATTCTCAGACAAGTATGGGTAACTGGGGAAGTTTCCAGCGCCAATCATCACCAAAGTGGGTTATTTTTTACACTAAAAGATACGGGTAGTACAGCCTCTATTAAGTGCGTATCTTGGAAAAGTCAAGTAGCAAAATTGGCACAAATGCCTGTGGCTGGCGAACAGTTAATTATTTTAGGCAGTATTCGCATTTATCCACAACGGGGAGAGTATCAATTAACAGTATGGCAAGCCTTACCCGCGGGTGTAGGTTTACAGGCGTTACGCTATCAACAACTAAAAAATCGCTTACAGGCTGAGGGACTATTTGATACAGAAAGAAAGAAATATATTCCCCCACATCCACAAATTATCGCCGTTATTACGTCCCCAACAGCAGCCGCTTGGGGTGATATTCAAAAAACCCTCAAACATAGATATCCCGGCTTACACATCTTATTTTCTCCCGCGACAGTGCAAGGGGAACAAGCACCAGCATCCATAGTTAAAGCCATTGAAAGAGTCAAAAAAGATGGTCGTGCAGAAGTATTAATTTTATCGAGAGGTGGTGGTGCTGTTGAAGAACTAGCTTGTTTTAATGATGAAAGAGTCGTTATGGCTGTTGCTAATTGTCCAATACCAGTAATAACAGGAATTGGACACCAAAGGGATGAATCCTTAACAGATTTAGTTGCTGATTCATGCGTACATACACCAACAGCCGCAGCGGAAACAGTTGTCCCGTCACTGTCTGATTTACAAATTCAACACCAACAGCGAATTATTGGCTTGTGTACAGCCGTCAATTCATCATTAGCAGCTAGGGAAAAGCAACTTCAAGGATTAAAACATCGGTTGCGTCAATTGCGGTTAGATAGACAAGTAGAACAGGAAAGAGACAAGTTATCTTGGAAACAGCGGCAATTATTACAAGTAACAACGGGAAAATTACAACAAGCCAATCAACACTTAGAAATGTTACGCCAAAAATTGGCTAGTATTGACCCTCAATCTGTATTACAGCGTGGTTACGCAGTAGTGATAACAGAAAATGGTGTAATTCCTCATTCTGTATCAGAATTAACTATAGGAGAAAATTTAGTGATTCAGTTGGCACAAGGTAAGGTAACAGTTAAAGTTATAGAAGTTACTGAAAGTTAAATTCTGGAAAAGTATATTTTCAGACTTCAGACTTTATGCCCAGGATGCTCTACTCTATGATGTAAGCTATGTCCTATCATGATTCTGCCTTACTACAAAAAATTTCCGTCGAGATTTGTCAATCAATTATTGCCATTCAACAACAGCAACCAGAATTACTGATTGCAAAATATCGGACTATTAACTGGCAAATATCTACAAATAAATCGGCTCTAAGTGCAAAATTTAGAGCTATACTCAGCCAAACTCAAAGCTGGGACGAATTATTACAAAAACTGCAATCATCACTTAAAGCAGTGCTTGTTCCCGCAGCTTTTGATTCACAAATAATATCAGATTTAATATCTGTTATTGAGCAGTTAAATTCCGAAAATATTGATGTAAATGCTAACCATTTACTTCAACGACAATCTGTAAATATAACTATTTTGCTTTTAGATGCAGAAAACTTACAACTGAACACGAATACAGAAAAGTTTTTAACTACAATTTGTAATTCTCCTGTACAAGTTAAAATTGCTTTTGCTAATTGGTCAAATCGCGGAAAATTGGATGTAGAATTACATGAACGTGGCTATGATTTAATTCATGTTCCTGCTGGTAGAGATAATGCTGATGGTAAAATGATTGCGGTGGGTTCTTCTATTCATGAGCGCTATCCTAATGTTAAGGAAGTGTTTGTTTGTTCCTCAGATAAGGTAATGACCAACTTATGTAATACGTTACAGCAAAATGGGATATTAGTTTATCAAGTTAGTCAACATGGAGAAAATATTAAGGTATTTAATAGTGCAACCAATGAAACTGTTAATTATTCTCTGAAACCTGCGCCAGAAATACCTTCTATAGAGCAGTTTATTTTTCAAATCAAGGGTTTGATTAAATTACAACAAAAGCAAACTGCTAGCTATTGGGTGAAACTTTCGATTCTGTCTAAATTATTTAAAAGCAAACATCAATTAACTATTAGTCAAATTATTGCTCATCATTTTCCTGGTAAAAAAGCCAAAGATGTATTTATTAACTATCCATCTGAGATTGTCATTCATCAAATTGATGAGAAATCTGAATTATATGTCACAATCTTTGAACATCAACAAATCCAATCAGAAGATAGTCAAGCTAATGTAAAAGCTACAATATCAAGCGGATTACCTGCTATTAATTCTGCCGCAGATTTAGAACAGGCGATTAAAAATATTTTGACAGCTTTAAGTAAATTAGATAATCAGCAATTTGTAGATATTAGTATTTTGGGTAGTAAGTTTTATCAGCAATATGGTCAACCGATTACGGAACAAATAAAACAATTGCAGATTGGTGGTAGTTTTGTGAAGTTTTTACATTCTTGTAATTCTTTGCAAATTCAGCAGCTAGGTAAAAGATGGGAGGTGGGTGTGAAAAAATCTGCACTATGATTTAAGTAATTGGACAAAAATATTTACAGTCATTGCGAGGGAAGGGAAGCAATCACAACCCTTGGAATTGCTTTATTTTACTTCGTCCCATATGCCTAACGCCACGCTGCGCTAACGCAATGACATTGTGTAATTAATTCTGTCTCACTACTTATCTGATTTATTTGATTGGGATGATGAAACATAGAATACCGAGATAAGTAGGTTGGCGTTGAAAATTGTCGTTATGGCAAGGCAAAAGGCAAGAGTGAAGAGGGTTTGGGCGATTTTACGTTTCTTTAGAGGATGTTTGAAAAGTCGTATCCCGTAATTTTCATCACATTGCTACCCCCCTTTCCCCTTATAAAGGGGGGTAACAATAAAAATCCAGTTCCCTCCCCTTAGTAAGGGGAGGGTTAGGGT
>NZ_JADEWA010000042.1:0-20736 GCF_015207865.1 Dolichospermum sp. LEGE 00246 | reverse complement strand
CTAAAAACTTGAGAGGAATATGATTAGCTTCCCAGTATTCTTTGGCTGAATTGAAAATATCCAATGCTATTTGGTACTGTGCCGGTTTAGCTTGAGCAAAGATATCAGCATGATCATATAATATCACATATCTTTGAGCCGGACACCATGTTAAATCGGTGATACATTCATCAAAAGCATCCCAGTTAGCACCGAAGTATGTAGGAAATTGCATTGCTTCAGCAGCTTGTTTTAAAAATGTTTGTTTGCTATTGATTTTTTTACCATCAAGATAAAAAACTTTATGATTCATAGATTTATGGTGAGGAAATAGGTTAGCAAAATTGTCAGAATCAGGATATCCAGGATTAAAGGATTTACAGGATGAAAAAATAGACCATTGCTAATAAAATCCCATCAATGACTACTTTAACCGCCAAATCTTGATAGTTTTGTCACTACTACCACTAGCCAGGGTTTGACCGTCAGGGCTGTATGCTAATGCTACTGGATAAACCCAGTCAGAATGACCTTTGAGGGTTTGTAGGAGGTTTCCCGTCTTTACATTCCACAGTTTGATAGTATTGACACTACTTGCAATAGCCATAGCCTGAGTATAACCTCCACTAGCCAGAGTTTGACCATCGGGGCTGTATGCTACTGAATTAAAATGACCTTTGAGAGTTTGCAGTAGGTTTCCCGTTTTTACATTCCACAGTTTGATAGTTCTGTCAAAACTCCCACTAGCGAGAATTTGACCATCGGGGCTGTATGCTACTGAATGAACCGAGTAAGAATGACCAGTGAAGGTTTGCAGTAGGTTTCCCGTCTTCACATTCCACAGTTTGATAGTATCGTCACTACTCCCACTAGCCAGGGTTTGACCATCGGGGCTGTATGCTACTGAATTAACTGTGTTAGAATGAGCAGTGAGGGTTTGCAGTAGGTTTCCCGTTTTTACATTCCACAGTTCGATACCGTACCCACTCCCACTAGCCAGGGTTTGACCATCGGGACTGTATGCTACGGAGTTAGAACGACCAGTGAGGGTTTGCAGTAGGTTTCCCGTCTTCACATTCCACAGTTTGATAGTATCGTCACTACTCCCACTAGCCAGGGTTTGACCATCGGGGCTGTATGCTACTGAATTAACCTGGCTAGAATGACCAGTGAGGGTTTGCAGTAGGTTTCCCGTCTTCACATTCCACAGTTTGATAGTCGTGTCATCACTCCCACTAGCCAGGGTTTGACCATCGGGGCTGTATGCTACTGAAATAACCGAGTCAGAATGACCTTCAAGGGTTTTTTCTAAAAAAAAACCAATAGGTAAATTTGCAATTATAGATATGGGATTGACTGGAAACACGCGATAACTTACCCCTAACCGGAATCTATCATGTACTTCCGTTTGCTCAATACTAGCAAAATCTTTTCCCATTAATTCCGGTGGTGTATAACCTGGTGAACCAACTAAACAATAATAAACTTTACCATTTTTCGGATTTTTTACCTGAAAAGAATCTGTATCAATAATTGAAGGTAAAGCCCGATTATTCACTAAAATATTTTGTGGTTTAATATCTCCCAATACATAACCAGCAGCGTGCAGTGCTTCAATAATTGAGACAATATTCAGCGCCGTTGTGTGCAGAAACCGCCAATCAATCTCAAGTTTCAACGCTTGACGACGACGGGGATTATAAACATCAATAAGTTCTTTTCCATCCTTAATTTCTGGCATCAAAAAGCCCACACAATCACCCTGAGCATTTTTCAACGCCGACTTAGGCCAAGCAAAAGAAACATGATGAAGATGGGAATTTGGTTCTGTGGGTGGATTTGCTATCATTACCGCTAACTTCTGCACCCGTTCAGGTGTTGGAGAATGGTAAATTTTCGCTAAATAACCATTTTGATTAGTTCGCCAAACTTTTGCTTCACCACTATTAGCAATCTCTTTACCCAACAGAGTAATTGATTTTCCCGTACTGGCACAAGTAAGAACTGTCATATAATTTTAATTAGATGGGTTGAAATATATGTCTAAAATCCTAAAATCCGTAGGTTGGGTTGAGGCTTTGCGAAACCCAACAAAATCTCATGAATCTCGCAAATATTCCTCCAAAGGTTTAAAAAATGGTGCATGAGGTTTCCAGTCACTCAAGCGAATTGCCACTTTTTCTAATCCATCAGTAGAAGCACAAATAAACTCTTGTTTTCCTGAAATTACCTGTACCTGCATTTCCTCCAGCGCATTAGCTGAAGTCACAAAAGTTGTTTCGTTGAAAAATTCCCCCTTATCTGGTTCAAACAATAATTGATATTCTGCATCTTGCGATCGCACCACCATAAATCCATCCCCAATTTGCATAGCTGCAACCCATTCAGAAGTCGCTATAAAAACTAAAAGAGTACAAGATAAATCATGAACAGAATAATCATTATTCTCTGCTTTTTTGTTTAACGCAGTAATAACATCCTTGACAAATTTAGTAAAAACTTCCTTAGCTTCCATTTCCGAAAGTGGTTGAGAAAAACCTTGTTTATCAGGATATTCATTAATATCAACAAAGCATTTAATTACAGTTTCTACCGCCAATTCAGAACCAAAATGAGAATATTTAGCACTCCCAGCACCATCAGCAACTGCGCCCACAATCACATCATTAAAAATGCGATAATTTCCGCAGTCTTGACAAGGTATTTTTTGCTTTTCATGACTCGTTCCCACAGCAGAACGCGCTATAGCTTTCCAACCCACAATAAATAAATCCTCAAAATCTAATCTTTAAATTTAAGTAATCTGATTTAAGAAAAGTTTTCGGCGAATATAATAGAGCCTACGGCACGCTGGCGCGAACGCTACTACACAAATGAAGTCCACCTATTCCTTCGGTCCGGTAAGGGATACGTGGACTAATGAAAAATCAAGATTTTTAACCCACGAAGGTGGGTTTTGCCTGTGTAGCCGCGATTTATAATCGCCTTTTCAAACTATTCAGATTATGTTGTAATTTGCCCCCATCCCACCGGCGGTAATGCCACAGCTTCCCCTACTTTGCCACTAGAAACCCGTTTCATGGAAGTGGAAAGCCAAACAAATAAAGAGCGAAAATCTAAGCCATTCAGCATTACTGGAGGACGAGGTGCAATTTGTTTAAGTTTGTGCATATCAGCACCCTGAACACCAACAGTAAAAAACAACATTCGGCGCTGTGCTTCTTCTTCCCTCACCCTTTGCGCTGCACCCTTTCAAGCATCTGTAGGCGCACCGTCGGTAATTAAAAATACCCAAGGACGATAATAATGGACACCGTTATCTTTATAAGACTGTTTGCGGGTTTCTAATAAATCCAAAGCATATTCTATGGCTGCACCCATTGGTGTAACACCTTCTGTTTCTAGCTTAGGCGGTGTAAAATGGTCTATAGTGACAAAATCTTGCGTCAGTCGCACAGGTCCAAAGGTGACAATAGCAACTTCTACACTTAAAGAAGCTTGACCATCTTTCATCACATCTTCTTTGAAAGCCGCCAAACCTCGGTTTAACTCTTGTATAGGTTGTCCTGACATTGAGCCAGAGGTATCAAGCAACAGAATTACCGGACAACGATTTTCCGGGTTTTCCACGAATTCAGGTAAACCTACTGGCATTTTTGATACTCCTGGTTAATCAAATTGAGATGCAAAATATATAAACTAGATTTTATTTATTACTACATAGCTTAACACGAGTGTTATTACGGAATCAATCCCCATATCTATCAACAGTAAGGGTTTAGCAATGCTAAACCCCTACGAATGATCAGAATTTATTTTTTGCCCAAAATCCCCCCATCAGCTAAACTCAGAGATGCTGAGTTACTCCTAATCATGTCCGACTCCCAAGTAAGTGCTGCTGTTGCGAAACTCTACGATACCTACCCTTTCCCCCCCGAACCTATCCTCGACGAACCACCACCAGGTTACAATTGGCGTTGGAATTGGTTAGCTGCTTATAGCTTCTGCACAGGTAGAAAACCGCAAAGGCAAGATATCCGCATTTTAGATGCTGGTTGTGGTTCAGGAGTCGGCACAGAATATTTAGTACATCTCAACCCGCAAGCACAGGTAGTGGGAATAGATTTAAGTGCTGGTACATTAGAAGTAGCAAAAAAACGCTGTAAAAGTTCCGGTGCTGACCGTGTGGAATTTCATCACTTAAGTATCTATGATGTGGAACAAATTCCAGGACAGTTTGATTTAATAAATTGTGTTGGGGTACTTCATCATCTACCAGATCCCATTCGTGGTATCCAAGCATTAGCGAAAAAACTCACTCCAGGTGGACTAATGCACATTTTTGTGTATGGAGAACTGGGAAGATGGGAAATACAACTTATGCAAAAGGCGATCGCTCTTCTTCAAGGTAACAAACGCGGTGACTATCGTGATGGCGTTCAAGTCGGAAGAAAAATCTTTGCTTCTCTACCAGAAAATAACCGCATTGTCAAGCGTGAAAAAGAAAGATGGTCAATGGAAAACCAGCGGGATGAATGCTTTGCTGATATGTATGTCCATCCCCAGGAAACAGACTACAATATTGATACATTATTTAAATTCATAGATGCTTCTGAATTAGACTTTGTAGGTTTTTCTAATCCCGGATTTTGGCAACTAGAAAAGCTGCTAGAAAAAGCCCCAGAACTAATTGAAAGAGCCGCCGAACTCACAGAACGTCAACGTTATCGGTTGATAGAATTACTGAATCCCGAAGTCACCCATTACGAATTTTTCCTCAGTCGCCCCCCCCTACCCAAAACCGACTGGTCAGCAGATAACATCTTATTAACTGCAATCCCCGAACTTAACCCCTGCATAGATGGGTTTCCCAGTCAATGTTTATTTAACTATGATTACCAAATTGTTAATTTATCCACAGCCGAATTTGAATTCATGAAAAGCTGCAATGGTAAATCTACCGTAGCAGAGATTTTAACCATAGCGCAGTTTGATTTAGATGGAGTTAGAAGTCTTTTGGGACAACAAATGATCTTACTGACACCCGGTTAAGTACAAGAGAACCAAACTTCGGGAAGTTCATCTACATCTTCCACCAAAAAATCTCGATACACCCAGATTCGAGAAGCATTGTAGAGATCACTAAGAATAGGTTTTAATACACCATTTTTATCCCAAGGTTGAAGATCAGAATCTAGTTCACAAAAACCGACCCATGAATGTCCTTGTTGCTGCAAATCCTCAGCCCTGACAAGGATTGCAGCCAATACAGCCATATCATAAGGTTTTAGGGAAGTATCCATTGCACCAATAGAAACTTGCCGTTCCAGCATAGATTCTGAAAGGGGAAAAACATTCAAATGTGGATGCTGGGCTAATTCTCTCAATCTTTCTGGAACTTTCCTTAGTTCATTAGTAACTAATCCATCAAACTTATCAAAGACTCGAAACGATGCATTAGCATCTTCTGTAGTCAGTTTCCCTTCTTTTTTAGCCCATTTGACAAATTTACGTAAATCTTCAGAATCAGTGCGTGGAGTGAATCGTCGAGGTATAGTTTCACGCGCCTCTGTTAAGCAGATAGCAGGTAAATGTAGCTCAAACTCGCCAGTTTCTGCAAGTGAAAGCAATTGAGCCGCTTGTGGACTTTGTAAATGTGCAGGTGCCACAATATCTACCACCCAGTTTGTTTCCACAAAAACCGCTTGAGGCTTCATTTTGCAACTTTACTCCACCTTGGTCCACCAGCCCTGACTTCACCAAGTCGCAGAAGATTGATTATCCGTCCGCCAAGCAAATTTCTCAAATCATCTGGTAAACTGTCTACATTAGTTTGAAGTTTCAATTTCTCTAACCATCGCTGAACTTGTGATTCAAACTCAAGATAAAGGTTTCCCCTCCATTGCTCATCTGCTGGTGGTAATAAGTAATTTGGAAGTCTTGCTTCACCAACTACGCGAATTGATGAACCCTGAGAATCATCAAAAGAATCCCGTAGAACAATAACACGCTCTCCTGCCACAAGCAAGCCAATAGAGCAACCAAACCCAATCATTGAGCCTTTAAGCTGATCCATAATATTGTTACGATGGGTACTAACATCATTGAGTTTTACCTCAACAATCATCAAATATTCTCCATCCGGGCTGGTGACGATAATATCTGGATGTGATGTTTTCATAGAAATATCGAATTTGAATTCATGAAAAACTGCAATGGTAAATCTACCGTAGCAGAGATTTTAACCATAGCGCAGTTTGATTTAGATGGAGTTAGAAGTCTTTTGCAACAACAAATGATTTTACTGACACCCGGTTAAGTACAAAGGGAGGCGTTGCTGAATTGAGGTATGAAATTCCCAAATTGAACCTTTAAAACTCAAACCTCAGTGCGTCTACTCTTCGAGATCACGAAGCGTGATTGCGCCTTTGCGTGAGACTAAAATTCATACCCTTAATCAGCAACGCCCAAAAGGAGAATGGATTCATCTCAACAATCACTCCGTCGTGCAATTCATATCTGACCCCTGTATCTGGATACCATTCACAAAACTCATCAAAGGTCACTGATTTAGGTAAAACTTGAACCATAATCTACCTGCTTTGTGTAACACTACTATTTTAGGGATCACCAAAAAATAAATTACCCAATTTTGTGGGATGGGCATCCTGCCTGTGCTTGGTAATTAGCTGGCAATTCGTCCCGCACCACAAGAAACTTTTGGGGATTTTTTTAATTGGAAGTCCCTTACAAAAAAAGGGAACAGGGAACAGAACGTCTCATATTATCTCTTTTGGATATGATGTTTTCATAGCAATATCAAATTTGAGTTCACGGAAAAATGTCATATTTCTGCCATTGTGGCTGAGATTTTAGCCCAAATCGAGCTAGACTTAGACGGAGTAAGACACCTCCTCAAACCACAACTACTCTTACTACCCCCGCTTCATGAAAAAATCAGTAACAAGTGACTCTGTTGCCACTGACAACGAACAACTGACCACTGACAACTGACAAAAATAAGTTAATTGTTTTTTTCTAAAGTAGTGTTACCGGATCGTGATATGATTCAACTGACTGAATGTGCAGTCATCTCATATTAGCTGTACTGGTTTCAAGTCTCGTGAGCTTGTCAGAAGAATCAATTGCACCGACTCAGACAACACAACAAGATGAGAAATCTGGTTTTGCTCAAACAGAACCAGTAAGCTCTTCCATGCAAGAGTTCTATCAACTCTATCAGAAGTTGCTGGTAATCACACTTGTGTTGACGGGGATTATTTTTATCTCTGTGTGGATTTTTTATTCCTTAAACATAGCCCTAAATTATTTGATTGGGGCGTGTACAGGTGTGGTTTACTTAAAAATGCTGGCTAACGATGTCGAGAGACTTGGTGGTGAAAAACAAAGTTTGAGTAAAAATCGTTTTGCTCTGATCACGATACCGATTATATTGGCGAGTCAATGGCATCAGCTACATATTCTGCCTATATTCTTGGGATTTCTCACCTACAAAGCTACCCTCCTCATCTATATGGTGCAAACTGCATTCATTCCTGAAGCTTAAAGGGTGTAGGGGTCTAGCATTGCTAAACCTAAACCTCTACAGACTACAGACAATCCTCCAATCCTCGATTTTTGGGGAAAACCCTTGAAGAACGCCCATGCTTAGTGTATTAAACGCTTTTAACGCTTTTCCCCTCGCCGAATTAGAAGTAGGTCATCACTTCTTGTGGCAATTGGGCAGTCTCAAAATACATGGGCAAGTATTTCTCACCTCATGGTTTGTGATTGCTATCCTAGTAATAGCATCACTAGCTGCCACCAGAAACGTCCAAAAAATTCCTCGTGGCATCCAAAATTTGATGGAATATGCCCTAGAATTTATTCGGGATCTAGCTAAAAACCAACTCGGAGAGAAAGAGTATCGCCCCTGGGTACCATTTATTGGTACGCTATTCTTGTTTATCTTCGTATCAAATTGGTCAGGAGCATTAATTCCCTGGAAGCTAATCCACTTGCCTTCTGGTGAACTAGCAGCACCTACCAACGACATAAATACAACAGTCGCATTGGCATTGCTAACCTCCTTGGCGTATTTTTACGCTGGATTTAGCAAACGAGGTTTAGGCTACTTTAAAAAATATATCGAGCCAACACCGATTCTATTGCCAATTGCCATTCTCGAAGATTTTACCAAGCCCCTCTCCCTAAGCTTCCGTTTATTTGGAAATATATTGGCGGATGAATTAGTAGTGGCGGTATTGGTGTTGCTTGTGCCTCTCTTTGTGCCTTTGCCAGTAATGGCTTTGGGTTTGTTTACTAGTGCCATTCAAGCCCTAGTATTTGCGACCTTAGCCGGAGCGTATATTCATGAGGCTTTAGAGGGACACGGCGAAGAAGGACATGAGGAGCATTAACGCCCTCAGTTGATAGCCCAGTGTAGACGAGCAAACTTGCTCAAAACATCGCCACAGCGATTTGAAAACCTAGTGCAGTGTGAAAGCACACATCTAGCTGTTACGTACATTTGTAATTTTTGTAGTTAAAGCAAGGAAAATCGTCATGGATCCATTAGTACAAGCTGCCTCAGTTCTAGCTGCTGCTCTCGCTATCGGTTTAGCTGCAATTGGACCTGGTATTGGTCAAGGTAATGCAGCAGGTCAAGCCGTAGAAGGTATTGCCCGTCAGCCCGAAGCAGAAGGCAAAATTCGCGGCACACTACTTTTAACCTTAGCCTTCATGGAATCCTTGACAATTTACGGTTTGGTAATTGCCTTGGTATTGCTATTCGCTAACCCTTTTGCCTAAGACCGAAAAAGTTTTGTTAGTGTAGAGACGTGAAAGATGTCACTAGATTTTGGATTTTGGATTGACGATTTTGGATTGACTCCACCAAACAAGTGTAGAGATTGAAGATTTGGGATTGACGTTAGCGAAGCGTACGCAGCGCAGCGAGTATTTTTCCGTCTTGAAGGACGGAGTTTATACCAAATTTTTTGAATCTAAAATCTAAAATCTAAAATCTAAAATTCCCGGTGACAGATAGCGAAAAGCTGGATATCTACACGCCTCTATAAACTAGCAACTTATTGATAATTAGTCAGAACGGGATTCGTAAAATTATCAAAGGCTAGATCATATCACTAGCCAAGAAAATTAGTATTCCAGCCAAAGAGGAGAGAAATGTTTGATTTCGATGCTACCTTGCCATTGATGGCATTGCAATTCCTGTTGTTGGCAGCTTTGTTGAATGCAATTTTCTACAAGCCTATGACTAAGGTATTGGATGACCGGGATAACTATGTCCGTACCAATAACCTTGATGCTCGTGAGCGCTTGGCTAAAGCTGAAACCTTAGCAAAAGAGTATGAGCAGCAACTATCATCTGCGCGTAAGCAGTCTCAGTTGACTATAGAAGCTGCCCAAAATGAAGCTAAGAAAATTACGGCACAAAAAATAGCCGAAGCCCAACAGGAAGCCCAAGCCCAACGCGAACAAGCTGCTAAAGAAATAGAGCAGCAAAAGCAAGCAGCTATGGCTACCCTAGAAGGACAAGTTGATGCCCTCAGCAACCAGATTCTAGAAAAACTATTAGGAGCAGCTTTGGCGAAATAATATAACAGGAGTCAGGAGTCAGAATTCAGGAGTAAAACCCGTTTGTGGTCAGAGTTCCTTGATTGATTTTCTTACTACCTTGGCGGTTGTTATATCACCAAACTGGTTCTACGAAAGCATAAACACTTAAGGGCATTTGCCTAGAAAGTGATGAAATTTAAGTGTCCAAAAGATTGGCACTTTTTTCCCTGTCGGGAAAAATTAACGAATTACCAAGCGAGCAGCGCACTTGTAGATGGGTAACATGGGCAATATTTTATTACTTGCCGCGGAAGCTGTTCACTCTGAAATGGCAGAAGGCGCAGCAGAAGGCGGGTTTGGTCTAAACCTAGACATCCTGGAAACCAATCTAATTAACTTAGTAATTCTGATTGGCATACTATTCTACTTTGGACGCAAAGTTTTAACTAATATCTTGACTGAAAGACGCTCCGGTATTGAAAGCGTTATTCAAGATGCAGAAGGACGCTTGCGGGAAGCACAAACTTCTTTGGCTAAAGCCCAAGGACAGTTAACCCAAGCACAGCAAGAGGCACAGAGAATCACTCAAGTAGCTGAACAAAATGCTCAGGCTGCTAAAGAGGCTATCTTAGCTAAAGCAAATTTAGATGTAGCCCGGTTAAAAGAAACCGCAGCATCTGATTTGAATGCAGAACTAGAGAAAGCTATCTCCCAACTTCGACAAAAAGTAGTGCAGCAAGCACTACAAAAAGTAGAAGGACAACTCAAGGGTGGTATTAGCGCAGATGCTCAACAAATTTTAATTGATCGTAGCATCGCACAACTGGGAGGGGAGACATGAAAAGTGATGCAGCAACCGCTGAAATATCTCAGCCTTATGCACAGGCATTGTTATCCATTGCTCAATCTCAAAACTTAACAGAAGAAGTTGGGGGAGATGCACGGACTTTCTTGAGCTTATTAACAGGGAGTCAAGAACTCACAGGCTTTTTGAGCAATCCCTTTGTAAAGCCAGAAAACAAGAAAAATGTCCTCAGACAATTACTTGGCGAAGGTGTAAACCCCTGCCTACGTAACTTTTTACTGCTGTTAGTTGACAGAAGACGGATTGCTTTTTTAGAACCGATTTTACAGCAGTATTTGGCGTTATTACGCCAGCTAAATCAAACTGTATTGGCTGAAATTACTTCTGCGGTTCCCCTCACAGAAACCCAACAGCAAGCAATTACAGAAAAGGTAATTACTCTGACCAAAGCTCGTCAGGTGGAATTAGCCACCAAAATAGACAGCGATTTAATTGGTGGTGTAATTATCAAAGTTGGTTCTCAAGTAATTGACGCTAGTTTGCGTGGTCAACTACGTCGTCTTTCCCTACGTTTAAGCAGTAACTAGAAAGTTCTGAATAAATGTCAGTAGTCATTGGTCAATAGCTCATAAAAAACAACTGACAACTGACAACGGACAACTAACAACTAACAACTGACAACTGACAAATGAGTATTTCCATTAGACCTGACGAAATCAGCAGCATCATCCAACAACAAATCGAGCAATATGACCAAGAGGTTAAAGTTGCTAACGTTGGTACAGTGCTACAAGTTGGTGACGGTATTGCCCGGATTTATGGCTTGGAAAAAGCTATGGCTGGGGAACTCCTGGAATTTGAAGATGGTACAATTGGTATCGCCCAAAACTTAGAAGAAGATAACGTTGGTGCGGTACTGATGGGCGAGGGTCGGAGTATTCAAGAAGGTAGCTCTGTAACCGCTACTGGTAGAATTGCCCAAGTAGGCGTAGGTGACGCTCTCATTGGTCGAGTTGTTGATGCTTTGGGTCGTCCTATTGATGGTAAAGGTGATCCTAAGACTACCGAAACTCGGTTAATTGAATCCCCAGCCCCTGGGATTATTGCCCGTCGGTCTGTACATGAACCGATGCAAACAGGGATTACCGCTATTGACTCCATGATTCCTGTGGGTCGTGGTCAACGGGAATTGATTATTGGAGATCGTCAAACTGGTAAAACTGCGATCGCTATTGACACCATCATTAACCAAAAAGGTGAAGATGTCGTTTGCGTTTACGTAGCTATCGGTCAAAAAGCTTCCACCGTTGCTAACGTAGTCCAAACCCTACAAGAAAAAGGCGCGATGGACTATACAGTAGTTGTAGCTGCTAGTGCCAGTGAACCAGCTACCCTACAATTCCTCGCTCCCTACACAGGCGCTAGTATTGCTGAGTATTTCATGTACAAAGGCAAAGCGACCTTAATCATCTATGATGACCTTTCTAAGCAAGCCCAGGCTTATCGCCAAATGTCCTTGCTGCTCCGTCGTCCACCCGGTCGGGAAGCGTATCCTGGAGACGTATTCTACATTCACTCTCGCTTGTTGGAACGTGCTGCTAAACTCAGCGATGAATTAGGTAAAGGTAGCATGACTGCATTACCTATCATTGAAACCCAAGCTGGTGACGTATCCGCATACATTCCTACCAACGTAATTTCTATTACCGACGGTCAGATTTTCTTGTCTTCTGACTTGTTTAACTCTGGTATCCGTCCCGCTGTAAACCCCGGTATCTCTGTATCCCGTGTAGGTTCTGCGGCTCAAACCAAGGCAATGAAGAAAGTTGCCGGTAAGATTAAACTAGAATTGGCGCAATTTGACGACTTACAAGCTTTCGCCCAATTCGCTTCCGATTTAGACAAAGCCACCCAAGATCAGTTGGCGCGTGGTGTGCGTTTACGGGAACTCTTAAAACAGCCCCAAAACGATCCTCTCTCCGTAGCTGAACAAGTAGCAGTTCTTTACGCTGGGATTAACGGTTATTTAGATGACATCGCAGTTAATCAAGTAACTACCTTTGCTAAGGGTTTACGTGATTATCTGAAAAATGTTAACACTGCCTATTACCAAGGCGTACAAGGTAGCAAAGCCCTTGGTGATACAGAAGAAGTAGCTTTGAAAGCCGCTCTCACCGAGTTCAAAAAGACCTTCCAAGCAGCAGCGTAAAAGTTTTGGATTTTGGATTTTGGATTTTGGATTAAATAGACTCGTCCAAAAATTAGATATCAGCCTATAAAATACAGGGATCTGATATTTATTTGCAGATGAGTCTAATCTAAAATCCGAAATTCCGAATCTAAAATCTAAAATCTAAAATCTAAAATCGGATTATGGCTAATCTCAAATCAATACGCGATCGCATTCAGTCGGTCAAAAACACCAAGAAAATCACAGAAGCCATGCGGCTGGTAGCTGCGGCGAGAGTCCGTCGCGCTCAAGAACAGGTAATTGCTACCCGTCCCTTTGCAGACCGTTTGGCGCAAGTATTGTATGGCTTGCAAACCAGACTGCGGTTTGAAGATGTCAATCTCCCCCTACTGAAAAAACGCGAAGTTAAAACAGTAGGTCTGTTGGTAATTTCCGGCGATCGGGGTTTATGTGGTGGTTACAACGGTAACGTCATCCGTCGTGCCGAAAATCGCGCCAAGGAACTCCAAGCTGAAGGCGTAAACTATACTTATGTATTGGTTGGTCGTAAAGCTACTCAATACTTCCAACGCCGGAATCAGCCTATTGACGCTACCTACAGCGGTTTAGAACAAATTCCTACCGCCGCAGAAGCGACAAATATTGCTGATGAACTACTTTCTCTCTTCCTTTCGGAAAAAGTAGACCGGATTGAGTTAGTTTATACAAAATTTGTCTCCTTGATCAGTTCTCGTCCCGTAATCCAAACCCTTCTACCTTTGGATACCCAAGGTTTAGAAGCAGCGGATGATGAAGTTTTCCGTCTAACTACCCGTGGTGGTCAATTCCAAGTGGAACGGGAAAAGGTAGCTAGTACAGTGACAGCTTTACCTAGTGACATGATTTTTGAACAAGATCCAGTGCAAATTCTGGATTCTTTGTTGCCATTATATCTGAGCAATCAGCTATTAAGAGCATTACAAGAATCAGCAGCTAGTGAACTAGCCGCACGGATGACAGCAATGAGTAACGCCAGCGAAAACGCCGGTGAGTTGATTAAAAGTCTATCTTTGTCTTACAACAAAGCTCGTCAAGCCGCAATTACCCAGGAACTTCTGGAAGTTGTCGGTGGTGCGGAAGCGCTTACTTAATTTGGTGATTGGTGATTGGTAATTGGTAAAATCGAAAAATCAGCCATAGCCAATCATCAATTGTTTGTCAATTAAGATTCAGTATAAAAAATATCTTCTGTTTTGAAGATTATATTTTTTAGATTTTTTTAGTGAATATCATTACTCAATTATTTCCTTAGATTGATTTGTGTCTTCTATTTCAGATTATTTGATTTCTGTGAGGATATCTGTTAGGGTTTTTTATTTAAGGCATTATAACCTTATTTGATAACTTCATTTTTGGTTTTCATCTCTATCTTTACATATTTCATGTTGGAGTTGTGATAGGTGATCGCACAATGCCGAAATTTCATTTTGGAATTGATAAGCATCCTTATTTAAAAGCCTTTTACGATTATTAATAGACAACTCAAAGTTAGGTTCAATTTTTAAAGCTTTGTCATAGCTATTGAGTGCTTCTTCAAAATGCCCCAACTGCTCTAGTATATAACCTCTGTTATTCCAAACAACTGGATCATTGGTTGTAAATAGTAAAGCTTGATCATAACAATCAATTGCTTCTTCATACAGTCCTATTTTAATTAATATTTGTCCTTTGTTATACCATAACACACCATCATCTGGCTTAATTTCTAATACTTTATCAGAGTAGATAAGTGATTCTTCGTAACGTCCTAATTTATATAATATCTTACTACATTCCGAGCAAACACTATACTCATTAAGTCTGAAATTAAGAGCTTTTTCATAACTAAAAAGAGCTTCTTCATGACGACCTAATTTATCTAATATTACACCTCGCATTTGCCAAGCACAAGCAACAAATTCATGTTTTTCATTAGGCTGAATTTCTAATATTTTACCATAGCTTGTAAGTGCCTCTTCATATCTACCCAGATCATTTAGCTGATTTCCGCGAATTAGCCATACCTCACAAAAATCAGGGTTGATTTCTAAAGCTTTGTCATAACTTTTGATAGCATCCTCATAATGACCTATTTCTGCTAAATCAGCACCTTTTAACCACAAAGATTCGGCATCATTTGGGTTGATTTTTAAAACTTGTTCATAACAATAAATTGCTTCTTCATAGCGATTGAATTTACTACCTAGAATTTTTGCTTTATTTTTCCAAGCCATATCGTCATTTGGCTGAATTTCCAATGCTTTTTCATAAGAAAGAAGAGCTTCTTCGTAGCGTTTTAACATACCAAAAACACTACCTCGATTATTCCAAGCTAAAGAGTAATTTCGATTTATTTCTAATGCTTTCTCATAACAAATAAGTGCTTCTTCATAAGCACCATTCCTAAATAAATCATTACCTTTTAACCTCCAATCATCAGGAGTAATTGTTTCTTTCTCAATTGACTTAGCTAAATTTAATCCTCTTTTTAATAATTCGGATGAGTATCTAGTGAGCTTTTGATTACTAGATACAATCTTGTTTTGGTTATTTTGTTGATGATTGTTGGTCATTTATATAATCCTAATTGAGTTTTTAATTCATCTAATTTATTTTGGGCAATTACAATCTGTTCATCTAACTGAGTAGCCATTTCTGATAATAAATTTCGTCCTGACTTTTCAGCCATATTAACAGATGATTTCAACTGATATAATTCAGTTTTCTCTAATAAATCAATTTCCATGAAAATTGTATTTAAACGTTGTTTCCCTTGAGCAATTTTACGAATTGTACGAACCAATTCAGCCGCAACTCCCTCACCTCTGATAGATTCAGGACTATTTTCCCAAGATTGTAAAATTTCTCTGATTTTTTCCTCATCTCCATTTTCATAAGCTTGATTCACTTGAGCCATTAATTCTTGTCGGCGTAACCGTTCCTTTTCATCTGTTGCTAAGTCTGGATGAATAAGTTTCGCCACATCTCGATACAATTGTTTAAGATTTTGAGAAGGTTTAAAAGCCTTTATTGCTTCTAAAGATGCCATATATTCGGCAATTTGATCCTCAATGCGATCCAGTTCAGTATAACGGATACCAATCACTCGAAAATATTCTCGTTCAAAGGCGTGTAACTCAGCTTGAAGGGTAGTTAAATCTAACTCACGCTGTGCTAATTCTGTTTCGAGTCCAGTTAACTCTGTCTTCTTCTTTTCTAGTTCCTCATCTTCGGGGGCAAGTGTACGCATTATCCGACCTTCTATTTCCATATATTTACCCTAAAGAGCTATAGATTAGAGATATTATACCTTCAGTTCGAGTAATTTCTAAAAGTGCTGCTTTCAGTTCTGGAGTAATGGCAATGGTTAGGGTATCTTGCATATTTTATCAGCGAGCTACATAGTTAATTATACAATACGGCTTATGTGAGTTGGAAGCTGAAAGAAGGCAATCCCGTTCATGAGGTTAGGCGTTGCTGCTAAAGCGAAGCCTGAAACCCTTAAAATGACTGGGGCATTTTTAACTCACATAAGGCGTACTCTATTTTTATTAGTAAAGTTAATGATTATGTGATAATTCATGATATTTTTCTTCATATTAGATTATTTGAAAGGAACATATTCAACTACATTCGTCAATTTCAGAAGCCTGAGCAATAAATTCTAAATCTTTAACAAATTGACCAATTGTGCCACCTAATTGATGTCCAAAAAGTCCAAAAATTAATCCTGAAAATTGTTTTCCTTCTATTTGCAGAGTTTCAGCTAATACGCGAAAACGGATATCTTGAGTAAAAAGGACTCGTTTTAGTCTTTCTAATAATTTATCATCAGGAAGTTCTTGGGTTTCATCATCAAAGGCAGTTAATACATCTACACCACGACGGCACAATTGTGATGTAATAGCTTGAGGCACATGAACATCCATATATAAAGCAATAGGCATTTACAACAGTCCTTTCGCTTTCATTCTGCTGTAAAAAGGGGATGGTACTGATTCCTTAATACTTTCCTGTACTTGTTCCCATTCTTGTTTAATTTCTTGGTCAATCTCTTCTTGGTGGTCGAAGTAATAACCCATAGTAGCATGAGCTTCACTATATGTTAAATAAGGATGTTGACGGCACAGTTCCTCTACTGACCAACCATAAGCCAGATAATCCATGACAATTTGCGCTACTCTAATTCTCGGTAAACGCTGTAGTCTTGCTGACTGATGATCGTTTTTAACGATATGTGGGTAATTGAGGGTTAACATATTATTTTATCTAGCTAGGTTGCTATATGTTTATATTATGATAGAATCAGCAGTTATAGTCAGCCAGTCATGGGTACAAATTTTGATCAATTAATGATTTACGCGATCGCATTCTGCTTGAAGTATTAAACATCAATAAACGTGATGTAGCTTGACCAATATCAGTAATACCAATAATTTCGGCATTTTTTAATGTAAAATGTTCATCCCAAACTTGTAACCGAGGATTAAATAAGCGAATAATTTCCCCATTATTGGGATCAAGAGTAGCAAAATCAGATCCTTTATGACGATTACAAGGTAAACAAGATAAAGCCAGATTTTCTGATAAAGTTTGACCTCCATGTTTAACAGCAATAATATGATCAATTTCGTGGGTGTAAATAGAAAAATCTTGATGAATTAAACAATATTCACAACGCCCTTAAGCGCGTTCAATGACTAATTGACGTAGACTAAAAGAAATGGCATTATTTGTCATTTCTAATTACGCTGTAAGCTCTAGCTTTAAGTAAAATCATTAATTGATCTAGCTGTTCATAAATATCTAATTCGCTATTTTCTGCTTTGGAAATTGTCCCCATACGGTTTTTTTCTAATAAGTCTTCTAACCGTGTTTGTGCTTGGGTTGAAACTTTAAATTTAGCTATTTGTTCCAGTGTTGGTTGTTTAATTAAAAAGTCTAAAACCTCAGTATAAGTGTTAGCAGTATCGCTAGAAGTATTTAAGGTTAATGTTTCTGGTGTATGTGTTTCTAACAGTTGTAAAAGCAATTCTGGAAGACGATGTAATATGGGTTGTAAGCGGTTTGCTAGTTCGTCCGGTACTTGAATTGTTAGTTGTGCCATTTTCGTTAGGGATGGTATGTTTATTGTTTATTTATAGGTTAGCGTGAAAATTCCCGAAATAATATTAGTGTCTAAAAGAAAACGAAAACTCACAGTTCTATCTCCCGTCATCATTTATGTTAATTTAATGATCATGCAACTTCAAAAGATTGTCCTACTGGAATTAAGTCTTGTGTTTCTTGTTTTTCTAATTTAAGTTTAATAGTTTCAAATCTTCTGATTGTATCTGCATGATAAAAACGCTCTCCACAATTTTGACAAACTAAAGCCTTAACTTTTAATGTTGCGGTGTTACCACCACCTTTGATAATTTCTGTAACGTTAGTTTCTAATAAGTTGCCATTACAAACAACACATTTATCAATGGGAAGCATAATTATTAACTCCTATATATTGGAACTATTACTAGATAAGACTTAGACAGTCCTATCTAAGATAGTAATTTAGTTTGATTTAGATTTTCAGTCTTTTTTTCTAATCCGCCAATTAATCCATTTATTTGGATCAGGACAATAGACAGTAATTAGCACTGCGATCGCACTCTCAAAATTAGGGCGTTGCTGATTTGAGGTATGAAAATGATTTTTGATGATTTCAAAACCCTTGTAGAGACGTTCCATGGAACGTCTCTACACCTAAATTCATCCCTGGTTTCAGCAACGCCAAAATTAGTTGCTTATTAAAATTTCTTCGTGGTGGATAGGTCATTTCAAAATAGGAACGATAATGTATATTCGCGTTCTTCTTGGAGAATTTTGGGTTTAGTCATAATTAGTCACCAAATAAATTTTAAAGAGTGCTGTACCTTCTGATCACGCAGCCTAAAAAAAGCGATCGCACTACAAGATCGGCTGGACTGCTGGTTAAAGCTTACCAATGAGCCTGTCATATTCTGCGTGAGTTCCGATCCAAAGGTACAAGAAGTAATAATTAAACGCAGATATTTTTGTAATTCCTTATAACAGGTTTATTCTTTATCAAGAATCAGACTAACACCACGGCGAACCGCTGCTTATGCTAACCGATTATCAAGTGTTGCTAATGGCAATTGTAAGCGCAATGCTAATTCTAAATAAGCTGCATCATAAGCAGCTAAACCTACTTCTTTTCTTAGTTGTTGCATTCTATTAATTAATTATGTTTCTTGTAATTTTATCACAGGTTGCCAATTTCCGTATTTATTCATAGTTATTTGCTACTTAAATTAAAACTTCAACTTCTTGAGCGATACTTGTAGGTTGGGGAATTGGTAAACCTGACTCTATTAAACCTTCTATATGAAATTCTATGGACTCTACAATTAGTTGTTGAACTTCTGCTAATGTTTCAGCTACAGCTATACAACCGGGTAATTCGGGAACATAAGCACCATAACTGGTATTTCCTTTTTCAATTACTACTGGATAACGCATTATTCTTCCTCCAATTTTATAATTTCTATTTTACTCCTCATCATCATTGAAATTAGAAATATAAGGTGGAAGTTTCCCAAAATTAATTCTTTCTACATATTTAATGGCGCGATGTTCCTCTAATGAGGTTTGAATTAAGGTGTTTATTAACAACCGAAATTTATTAACATCTGCTTGAGATGGTGATTTTAATTGTGAAGCTAGTAAACTGGAAATTTGCAAAATCAATTTAAGATTAGGTGAGTTAGCTTCGGTTTGTTCAATCAGTTCATATTTTTTATTAAGACAATATTCATTACCTATATGAGAATAATCAGCCAGTGTTTTTAATAGTTCTGGTTTCCAATTAATAATTACTTGTTTGATTCTTGGGATTTTATTTAATAAAACAGTGATGATTTTCGGTAAATCAGGAATGAAATCACCGATATTTTTAAATCTATAGATGGGAGTATCCAAAATTAATTCGATTGTACTAACTGGTGGTGCGCCAAATGTATAGGTTTCTAATGTATAAGGTGCAATTGGTTTTAATTCGGTTTCACTAATTCGTTTAGTAATTAATGTAGCCGCAGCACCGCCTAAACTATGTCCAGTTACGAAAATATTTTTGTTGGCGTTTTCTTCTCTTTGGATAAAGTCTTGTAATTGTTGCCAGAAACTTTTAACATAAAGATTAAAACCGGAGTGAATTGCTTCTGAATTGGGGAATGCTAGTAAGTTAAAGAAGTAATCATCTAATCTTTCTGTACCTCTAATAGCAATTACAATATCATTTTCATTTGATAGGAGTAAACCACAACAAACTAATTCATCGGTATCACTTAAAGGGCGTGGTGCTGAGATAAATTCTATGGTTTGATATGGTTGTAAAAATGATGGATAACCTGTTTTCAGGATATTGCTAACTATATCATTTCCTTGTTTATAGGCGACGTAAGCGAGTTGAGAAATACAAGCCATTTCTAGGGCGCGTTGTCTGTCGGTTGATGTTTTCATATTGGTTAATTTTTGGGTGGGTTTGATTTTGTAATTACAGGGTTGTAGATTTATTGATTATAGTTTGTAATTCTTTCTGCACTTGTTCAAGTTCTTGACGTTTTTGGTTAATAAATGCTTTTTCAATTTCCCGTTGTTCTAGGTTTTCTTGGTGAGCTTTTTCTTGTTGTTCTAGCAAGTTTTCATATAATGAAATTGCTTCTGAAATTACTTGACTAGCTGCTTCAGAGCGATTATCAAAAACTGTGTTAATAATTTCTTGGGCTGTTTGATAAACTTTATCCTTCGATTGTTCACGAAATTTTTTCATTCCTGTTTGACAAATTGTTGTTTTGATTTTGGTATGTATCCCATCTACATCTAGCATACCTAAGCCAAGTGAACTAGCAATTGCAGCAGCAACAGCAGCAACAGTAATTACAATAAATCCAATGCCTGTAAAAAAGATTAATGCAGCAGCTAAAGCACCGCCTACTCCCAACCCTCCACCTATTCCTCCAAAACCCATAAAGTCATCATTTAAACCTGTGATAGAAATATTAATTTGCTTGCTAAAATTAGTTTTTATTTGTTGATCTAGCTTGTAAAAATCTTTTTCAATTTTATCTAGTTCATAGTTTATATAGGCACTTAATGATTCAAGATG
>NZ_JADEWA010000396.1:0-5147 GCF_015207865.1 Dolichospermum sp. LEGE 00246 | reverse complement strand
TACATTTCAAAAAATTAATTTTTTGAGAACTTTTTGGCGTGGGCTTTAATTCTCAATAACCAATACTTATTGACAGAACTATTGCTGTTACGTACTTTTAGACTTTTTATTTACATCGAACTCAGGTAAATTTTCAGGCTCTACCGGAGTTAATATGCTAAACTAGAGGCAACCCTTAACTGGGAACTCTTAACAGAAGGAATGTCAGATATTAATGACTTTAAAGACTTAATAATTTGGCAAAAAGGGATGGATATTGCTCAAAGATGCTATTTCCTCACTAAACTTTTTCCCAAGGATGAGTTATATGGTATGGTTCAACAAGTTAGAAGAAGTGCTGTATCTATTCGGTGCTAATATATCTGAAGGATATGGACGAAGATATAGAGGAAAATATATAGGGTTTGCTGAATAAGTTGTCTGTGAGGGCAGGGAACTCTTAGGGATTTCCAATTAGAAAAATACCCAAAAATTTCTTGTAGTGCGGGCATCTTGCCCGCTAATCATCAAGGACGGGCAAGAATGCCCATCCCACAAAATTGGGTAATTTATTTTTTGGTGTTACCTTAACTCTTAACTGGGAACAGTTTTAACTGTCTGGATATCCTCAATTTTCCAAATCCGACCCAGGAAAATGCACCAATTTTGAGACACCATCAGCCAAAACCTTGCACTTTCTTGTGATAAAAATCAGCGAAACCCTTATTAATAAAAAGGTTTCAGTTTTATATGGCTAACGCCACGCTACGCTATCAGCCAGCCCTACATATCCAAACGGTAATTTTCCTGTTCGCGTTCCACAAAATACTGGACACGGGCGCGGTAATCTCTGAGAGTTTCATCAACCCAATCCCGATCGCTACTGTTAACATAGAGATGGACTAGGGGTTCACTAGCATCAGGTAAAACCAATAGCCAATTGTCATCATAGGGCTGGCGGATTTTCACGCCGTCAATTAGCTCCAGATTCTGGGCGGGGTGAGTTTCCACCAAATAACGCATTAACGCCCCCTTAGCAGTCCAAGGACAGCGGACTGTGTAAGTTCTATTAATGACACGGGGTAATTCGGAACGCACCGTTGCCAGCGATCGCTCTTGAATGGTTAACATTTCAATCAGCTTGGCAATACAGAACATCGAATCAAACCCTGGATGTAATTGCGGAAAAATAAACCCAGTTTCCCCACTCCCACCTAGAACCACATTGGGGTTCTTCTGACAAGCTTCCATTAAAGCCGTCGGATTTGCTTTAGTCCTAATTACATTACCATCATGACGATGGGCAACTAATTCCACCGCGCTAGAAGCATGAACTGGTACAACTACCGAACTTCTAGGGTTAGCATTTAACATCATATCCACCATCAAAGCCGTAAGCATTTCTCCACGAATGGGAAAACCCGATTCATCAACTAAAATCAGTTGTTCCCCATTAGCTGATACCTGCACGCCAAAATTAGCGTTCACCGCCTCCACAACGTGACCTAATTGAGTCAATAGTAATTCTCTATCAGCATTGGAAATTGCCGTTTTATTCAAACTAGCATTTAACACCACCGCATCAGCCCCGAATTTATCTAACATTTGCGGCAAAATAGCCCCAGACACAGCGTAAACATAGTCAATTACCACTTTTGCCCGACTATTACGCAAAGTATCCAAATTTAATAACTTTTCAAAAGCCTTGCCATAGCAGTCCATTAATTGACTAGAATATACCACATCACCAATTTCATGACTTTGGGAACGGCGCATATCTTCCTTAAAATACGCCCCCTCAATTTTCTTTTCTTGGGCTTTAGAAATGTTAATGCCCTTAACATCCATAAATTCAATCAAGATATAATCACGGCGTTCTGGGTGAACTCGGACATGAATACCCCCCGCTACGTGCATAGTAGGAATCACTGTCCTAGCGATAGGAATAGCCGTAGTATCGAGATTCTGAACATCCACACCTACAGACATTAAACCCGCAATTAAAGACCGTGTTACCATCCGGGAAACATTGCGTTGGTCACGGGAGACTGTCACCATTGAACCAGGCTTCAAAGTCGAACCATAGGCAGCCCCCAACTTCACAGCAAACTCTGGAGTAATATCAATATTGGCTAATCCCTGTACCCCGCGCTGTCCAAATAAATTGCGTTGGGCAGTATTTCCCCAAATCAGATTAATATTTAAAACTGCACCAGACTCAATCTTTTTACTTGGCCATACCCTCACCCCAGGGCTAATTTGCGCCTCTTCTCCCACCGTAGACAGCGAACCTACCACAGCCGCTTCTAAGACATGAGCGCGTCTATCTACACGAGTACCGCGACCAATTACGCAAGCCGATAACTGGGCTTCATCGCCAACAATTGCCCCATTCCAAATAATTGGTCTTTTTAAATGAGCATCAGCCCCAATTGTCACATTATCACCAATTACTGTCCCATCCTCAATTTTCACCCTCGCGCCAATGCGGCAATTATTACCAATTACGGCTGGGGTTTCAATTTTGGCTGTAGGATCAATATAAGTATTTTGTCCTACCCACAAACCGGGAGCAATTTCTGGATAAGCCACTTTTAAGTTAACTTTCCTTTGTAAAGCATCATACTGGGCCTCTCTATAGGCATCTAAATGACCCACATCACACCAGTAACCATCAGCAACATAACCGTAAATCGGCTCGTTTTTGGCTAGCAAGAGGGGAAATAAATCTTTGGAAAAATCGCATTCAGTATGTTCTGGTAAATAGTCTAAGACTTCTGGTTCTAAAATATAAGTGCCAGTGTTGACAGTATCAGAAAAGATTTCGCTAGTGGAAGGCTTTTCCAAAAATCGGTTAATGCGCCCTTCTGTATCCGTAATTACCACACCAAATTCAATGGGATTAGGCACACGGGTTAAAATTAAAGTAGCTTTTGATTGTTTTTGTTGATGAAATTCAATGGCAGCATTCAAATCAAAATCTGTGATACTATCACCGCTAATGACTAAAAAAGTTTCATCTAAAAGTTCAGTAATATTTTTTACACAACCTGCCGTACCTAATGGTTGATCTTCTTCGATAGCATAGGTCATTTGTACGCCAAAATCACTGCCATCTTGAAAATAATCACGGAGAACATCTGGTAAATAATGCAATGTGGCAATTACTTCATAAATCTGGTGCCGTTTGAGGAGATTAATGATATGTTCAGCAATGGGACGATTTAAGATCGGAACCATTGGTTTGGGTAAATCGCAAGTCAAAGGACGCAACCGTGTTCCTGAACCACCTGCCATTAAGACTGCACGCATAAATACTCCTAAACTTGACTAAAACCATGATATTTTTCTTTTTCTAGTCTCTTATAGTTATTGAAATTTCAGAACCTTCCATAAGAAACATCTCTGAAAGGATTCACTGAGTCAGGAGTCAGGAGTATGGCTAACGCTACGCTATCAGGACTATGGCTAACGCCAGGCTATGCCTTCGGCACACTACGTGAACGCTATCAGGAGGAAGAAAGAAGTTTCTCCCCATTGGTGTCAACTTAACGTAAAATCCATAGTCCGACTGGGAATGAATTCCCAGTCTCATAGCAAAAGTCGTCTCAAGACGACTCAATAACTAGAAAATTTTTGAAATTGTTGAGTTTACTTTAGAGAACTCCACAAAAAGAAATGCCCAATGTCATTCTGTTCGCGCAGCGTGTCAGAGGGATTACGAAACGAAGTGTAGTGAAGAATCTATTGAGATGCTTCGTTTCGCTTCGTTTCGCTACACTCAGCATGACAAAACAGGATCATTTATTTTGTGGCTTACTCTAATTCATTTCTGGGCGGGTCTGTGAGCCAAACAAATAAGCCATCTGTAGCTTAAGTTGACACCAATAGTTCCTCCCCTGTTCCCTGTTCCCTATTCCTTATCGTTTCAAAATTCTGATTCGTCTAGCACCTATAAATCTTTTACCTACTGATAGGAGAAAACTAAAACAATGCAGTAGAACCCCATAGATTTAATTGTCAAGGTACAGCTTACCGTTAGGCAGTTAGGTTTTTATACAGGTTGATTACCTTTACTGTCAATTGAGATTATAACATCAAATATAATTAACTTATCACTGAGGGATAAATCCCCTCTTGCAGCTTTCATCCCCGGCTTACGAGACATTGATCTCTAAAAATTTTGGGGATTTTTAGGGATTAATTCCGGGGTTTTTAGCTTATCTTCTTATAAGATGATGTCAGTTATTAAGGGAGTTGACGGTAATCATGAATTTACTTGTGTTTGCAATAATTGTAGTTTATATCGGTGGCGTGTGGAAATTTTGGACTGGATTTGGTAGGACTAATTTTAATCAAACTTTACCTAATCGGATCGGTTTGGCTTTGCTATGGCCTGCTTTGTTTTTAGTTAATTCATCCTATCGTCGCAATTTTCAAAAGGCACTGAAGGGATAATTAATTCGTAATTACCCATTACGAATTAATTATTTTCGTTAAAAATTGTGTCAAGGGGCTAAAAAGCCTGAATCCATTCTTTAACAAAATACTCTGTCCAAATGCCGTTTTGCCAATAGGGATCTGATTCCACTAATTGACGAACGGTGTTTTCGTCTTCAGCTTCGTAAATAGCAAAAACTTGAGTTACATCTTTTGTTGGACCAATGGTAATTAAAATTCCAGATTCTTTCTGTTGTGCTAATCCGGCTAAATGGTCTTGACGATAGGGTTCGCGTTTGGTAAGAACGTCTTCACAATAGCTTCCCCATAAGATGTATTTTGTCATAATTTCTGATTTGATTATTGATACTAATTAAAAAATATAGCAACATGAGGTTTTTTAAGATAGAGATTGATGATCAAGTTTTTAATTTCACTAAAGTAGGTTGGCGTTAAAAATTGTCGTTGGGGCAAGGGAACAGGGAACAGGGAACAGGAAGAGAGTTTTGAGTGATTTTACTTTTCTTCACATACCTTTAAATTTTTCTGTTCACCTACTTATACTTAATAATACTCATTATAATGCTAAAATATATACAGATATTTATAATTACATGAGGTAGATCCTAACTTGCTCATTGCTTGCAGGGAGGAGGTTAGGTGTGTTGTTATTACACCAGTCCCAATCAGGAAGAAACTATATTTATCATCTATCTTGAGACATATTT
>NZ_JADEWA010000395.1:0-5159 GCF_015207865.1 Dolichospermum sp. LEGE 00246 | reverse complement strand
AGAGACAGATACAGCAAAATCTGGTTTATTTGAATTATTGGCAAAGAAAAGAGTTATTAAAATCAGGAACTCCAAAATTTCCTTTACTTAGATGGTGGAATTCACATGAACTTTGTGAAATTGAGGAAGTGATTTTTAATAAAGTTAAAAACCAAGATACTGTTCTTGATGTAGGAGCAGGTGATCTAAGAATCATGCAAAAATTTAAAAAAGCAGGTTATTTAGGAAAGTATCATACACAAGATATAGGAGAAGAATTTAAATATACTTATGCAAATTCAGATGAAATCAATCATCAATATTCAGCTATTTTATGTCTAGATGTGATTGAACATTTACAGCTTTCAGATGGTTTAGCTCTCATTCATAGATTAGTTAATTTACTAAATGAAGACGGTATACTTATTATTCAAACTCCTAATGCTCGGTGTGTCAGAAGCCCCTTAATTTCAGATATGACACACTTGCATTGTTATAACTTACCTGATTTATGGGCTTATTTAACTTCTATGGGCTTAAAGGTAGAAGGATATAGAGTTGTTTTTGAACCACAACAAAAAGCCTGGATACAATATATTTTAGGAGCAGTAAGTAAATATATAATTACTCGCGTTCTCGGTCTTGATTATGCTGATAATATAGTTTTGATTGCCTATAAACCAAATATTTTTCAATAAAGTTTCTATGATATATCGTTTCCTTCGTAGAGCCTTAGATATTAATTTACCTGTCCAATGGCGTTTAAACCGTTGTGCGGGAAAGGTTGGTATGTTTGCTTGTCGAGGTAGAATTCAACTTAGCTTATGTTCAGATACTATTATTAAGCCCGGGGATGTAGTTTGTTATATAGACTTGAACAGTTTAGTATATAACTATTTCTACATGACTATCTCTAATATCCAATGGATTTAATACAAGCAAAATGCAACGAACTGGACGCTCAGTAGTTAACTATGCCTCTGGACTTATGTTACAAGTAATTATGCTGGGCATAAGTGTAATTAGTACACCTCTACTACTACATTGGCTAGGTGATGAACGCTATGGAGCATTTCGCGCTGCTAGTGATTGGGGAAACTATCTCAATCTCCTAGAATTGGGTATTGGTGGCTCCTTGATGGCACTGTTAGCCAAAGCCGTAGGTATTGGGGAATCTGGACAAATCCGCCTCACACTAGCTACAGGCATCCGAGCCTATCTACAAATCATGATAGCAATGGTACTGGCAGGAATCGGATTAGGCTTTTTTATTACTCAGCTTGTACCAGTTGCAGATTCTTTAGTTAATGAACTGCAAACAGGTTATTGGTTGGCATTTGTCGGTATATTTTTATTACCATTAGCCCCCTTCCGTTTGTTAGCAGATGCGAGTCAACGCAGCTATTTTGCCAATTTTTTTCTCATGTTCCAAAGCCTGATTATTACAGGTTTGTCCCTATTACTGGCATGGCGAGGATTTGGTATTACTGGACAATATCTAGCTGTATTGATTGGTGGTATTTGTTTTCAAGTTTTGATGTCCTGGGATGGCTTACGACGCTATCCAGATGTGTTTTTAGCTGTGGGCGATCGCCAATCCCAAATTCCCATAGAGAAAGAACTTTGGCGACTAAACTGGTCTACATTCATCCTCAATCTTTCAGGTCGTTTAGGTTTATTTACAGATAATATTATTATTTCCTATAGTCTGAGTCCCGCTACAGTTGTACCGTTTTTTGTGACTCAACGTTTGCTGGTAATAGCACAAATACAAATACAAGGGATTGGAAATGCTACTTGGGCGGCTCTTGCTGATCTCTATGCTAAAGGAGAAACAGAAAAGTTCAATGCTCGGCTGATTGAACTAACGCGATTAGTAGCTGTAATGGGAGTAACTTTTATGGTAGCGATCGCAGCTTATAATCATTTTTTTATTAGATTATGGGTGGGAGAAAATCGCTTTGCAGGTGATGGTGTCACTTTACTAGCTGCTTATAACGGATTATTACTAGGGCTTTTATCGCTTTGGGGGTGGTGTTTTAGTGGTACTGGCAACCAACCTAAATTAGTTCGCCCTACTGCACTTTCCGCTGGAATTAATTTTCTAGCCAGCATTCTCTGTACTCACTTTTTTGGCATTATTGGACCATTATTAGGTACTTTTATTGCCTTGACAACCGTTAGTTTATGGCAGTTACCCCTATTAATGCGGGAAGTTTTTGGTACATCTGTAAAACAACTGTTTTTAGCCGTTGCTCAACCCCTAGTAGTGGGCATACCTTATGGTTTAGCAGTTTGGTACATTGCCAAAAGTCATACACCTTGGGGATGGATAGGCCTATGTACAGAAATGAGTTTGGCTGCTCTTATTTACCTCCTTATAGCTTGGTTACTGCTATTTAACGAGTATGAGCGCAAACAGTGGAGCGATCGCTTGAAAATGCTATTGTCAATAACCCAGTTTTTCTAGTTGGCGTTGTGCTGCTGCTCAAAATGTTTCTGGTTGTTGACAAGCCTTGATTACCACGATGCGCGATTCCTACGGAGCGCTTCACTATTGCTTAACCCAACCCACTTATATACTTATACCATAAATAATAACCAATACAAACAAAAAAACCCCCAAAGAGGGGGGACTGTAGGTTATTCGAGTGGAGTGAACAACTAAGTAATAAATACCTAGAGTAAATAGAGTAATCCGAACAAAATAATCCAAATTACGTCTACAAAGTGCCAGTAAATTTCCGCTGCTTCAATGCCGAAGCGGTTTTCATTGCTGTAGTGTCCGGGAGTACGCGATCGCCACAAAACTGCTAAAATCGCTAAAACACCGATGGTAACGTGCAAGCCGTGAAAGCCAGTCAAAACATAAAACGTACTAGCGAATAAATTGGTAGTCAGACCAAACTCCAAATGAGTATATTCATAAACCTGACCTGCCAGAAAAATCGCCCCCATAGCTGCGGTAATTGCCAACCAAAGCCGCATTCCTTTCGTATCATTCTTTTTAATAGCCGTATCAGCATTGTGCATCACAAAACTACTAGCTATCAAAATAGAAGTATTTACAGTTGGTAACAACAATTCTAAATCTGGAGTTCCTGTCGGTGGCCAGACAGGAATAGTTGAACGGTAAGTTAGGTATGCACCAAACAAACCCATAAAAATCATGCCCTCAGCCACCAAAAACATAAATAGACCAGTTAAACGATGATCTGGATGTTCCTCATGATGAGAAACTTCCGCATGGTGACTTAATTCAGTTTTTGCCGTGTCAATAATTTGACCTTGCATAAATAGGTAATTGGTAATAGGTAATTGGTAACGGGTAATTGGTAATGGGTGAAAGGTTTTTTATTTCCTTTTTCCCCTTACCTTTCCCCCTTATCTTTTAAAGTGCTGATTCAGTTTGGGGAGTTAACACAGGTTCAGTTTCCACCCGTTCCTCACTCACCCCATAATCGTATGGACCAGTAGTCAAAACAGGAAGAGTTTCAAAATTCTCAATACTAGGAGGAGAAGAAGTCATCCATTCCAAAGTCAGCGCTTGCCAAGGATTATTGCCCGCTTTTTCCCCATAGAACCAACACCAAACCGCATTGATGATAAATGGTAACGTCGAAACCGCCAATATATAAGATCCGTAGGTACAGATTTGATTCAATGTCGTGAACTTAGGATCATATTCCGCAATGCGGCGGTTCATACCCATTAATCCCAGTTTGTGCATGGGTAAGAAAGTCATATTTAAACCAATCATGGTGAGGGCAAAATGCACCTGACCCCAAAATTCGTTTAGTTTCCGTCCCGTCATTTTTGGGAACCAGTGGTAAATAGCCGCAAAAATTCCTAAGACACTCCCACCAAACAAAACATAGTGGAGATGTGCCACCACAAAGTAAGTATCGTGAACGTGAATATCAAAAGGAACTGCTGCCAACATTACCCCACTAATGCCACCAATCACAAAAGTTGCTAAAAAGCCGATAGCAAACAACATGGGACTGTTGAGGCGGATTTTACCACCCCAAATAGTAGCTAACCAACCGAAAATTTTAATCCCGGTGGGGACAGCGATGATCATGGTAGTGATCATGAAAAACATCCGCAACCAACCGGGAACACCGCTGGTAAACATATGGTGCGCCCAGACGATTAACCCTAAAAAGCTGATAGCTAGAGATGAAAAAGCGATCGCTTTATAGCCAAAAATCGGTTTGCGGGCATGAATTGGCAGAATTTCCGAAATTGCCCCAAAGAAAGGCAAAATCATAATGTAAACCGCCGGATGAGAATAGAACCAGAACATATGCTGGTAAACAACAGGATCTCCCCCACCAGTCGGGTTAAAAAATGTTGTTCCTGCCAGCAAATCAAAACCCAGCAAAATCAAAGCCGCAGCTAATACTGGTGTAGATACCAACACCAAAGCCGAAGTTGCAATCATCGCCCAACAAAACAAGGGCATTTGAAAGATGCCCATACTAGGAACACGCATCTTCCAAAGGGTGACGAGAAAATTAATCGCCCCCAAAATCGAAGAAGTTCCCAATAGCAACACACTCATAATCCAAATCCCCTCACCCACCTGGCCTGTTACCAAACTCAGAGGTGGGTAAGAAGTCCAACCAGCATCCGGGGCATCACCTACAGCCAAACTAGCAACTAGTAATACACCTGCTGGGGGAACCATCCAAAAAGCTACCGCATTCAGGCGCGGAAATGCCATATCTCTTGCCCCAATCATCAATGGGATCAAATAGTTAGCAAATCCTGCTCCTGTTGGCACAATCCACAAGAAAATCATGATTGTGGCGTGGAGGGTGAACAAGCTGTTGTAGACCTCTGGCGTGACAAAATCTACCTCTGGAGTCCGTAATTCTGTCCTCACTAAATCAGCCATTACGCCGCCAATGCAGTAAAAAACAAAGGATGTTACCAGATATTGAATCCCAATCACCTTATGGTCTGTACTAAAACCGAAAAAGTCTCGCCAATGCCTTTCCCCATGTTCTTCAGCATGGTTAGGGACATTAGCAATTTCTTCTAACTGTGCTTGTATCATATTTTAAAAAGGAGTCAGGAGTCAGGAGTCAGGAGTCAGAAGGAAGAGAAGAAAGGAGTTTAGGAGTTCAGGAGTCAGAAAGAATTTTATCCCCCTGCCCCCTGCCCGTCTCTTA
>NZ_JADEWA010000394.1:0-5169 GCF_015207865.1 Dolichospermum sp. LEGE 00246 | reverse complement strand
CAGCATTGTACAAATCTTTATGAAGTTTGCGGTGGTAGTGCAACATTTCATTGACTTGCTTATTAGGATATAGTCTGAAAGTCGCTCTACGTAACGCCATTGATAATTACCTCTCATTCACTTTCTTAACTTATGCTATACTAGCATTGTAAATTCGCCGACAACCTAATATTTTGTCAAAAACTCAACTGTCCTCAAAATTCTTTTACTGCAAGTAAAAACATTTTTTGAACGTTTTGTTTTTGACTTGCTTACATCCCCACCCTATGAGTACATTGAGGGTGGGGAATTACGCAAAATAGTTAAAAAATAGTGCGTGCGTGTGATTATTATCCAAACCAGTTAACATCAATTCAGCACAAACTCACAAAAAATAGTAGCAAAGACAAGGTTTCTGTTAATGAATAGCATAAAGTGGCTTTTTTCACAAACTCAAATAATTACTAATTGGAAACGGTTAGTGTCGAAATGCTTATTGCTGCTTGTTTGCCTATTCATAATTAGTATGCAGCCAGCATTAGCAGGTATTAAAGATGACCGATATGATGGCAATATTTTTGTAATTTATGCTGGTAATGGTTCTCTCGTTCCCTCCAAAGAAACTCTAGCACAGGCATTAGCAGAACATAAACCAGCCATAGTAACATTCTACATTGATGATAGTAGCGATTGCAAAAAATATGCGCCGGTTGTTTCCGAGATGCAAGCATTCTATGGTCGCGCCACAGAAATCATTCCTGTCAGCGTTGATACTCTTTTAACTAAGAATACCTATCAACCCACAGAAGCGGGATATTACTATGGAGGAAGTGTTCCTCAAGTTGTAGTTTTTGACCAGTCAGGTAAGGTAATCTTGAACAAAAAAGGTCAAGTACCTTTTGAGGAAATAGACGACAAATTGAGAGAAATATTTGATTTATTACCCCGCACTGAGTCAGTCGAGTTAAAACGACGTTCACCTAAAGAATTCAGCAGTCAGTTAGAAGACCAATAGAAAGCATAAGTCATACATCATACCTCGTTCCCAGTCTCTGACTGGGAATGCTATCACAGAGGCTCTGCCTCTATTATTATGGAGGGCAGAGCCTTCTGAATTCATTCCCATACAGAGGGAACGAGAAAAGCATAAGTCATACATCATACCTCGTTCCCAGTCTCTGACTGGGAATGCTATCACAGAGGCTCTGCCTCTATTATTATGGAAGGCAGAGCCTTCTGAATTCATTCCCATACAGAGTATGGGAACGAGAAAAGCATAAGTCATACATCATACCTCGTTCCCAGTCTCTGACTGGGAATGCCATCACAGAGGCTCTGCCTCTATTATTATGGAGGGCAGAGCCTTCTGAATTCATTCCCATACAGAGTATGGGAACGAGAAAAGCATAAGTCATACATCATACCTCGTTCCCAGTCTCTGACTGGGAATGCTATCACAGAGGCTCTGCCTCTATTATTATGGAAGGCAGAGCCTTCTGAATTCATTCCCATACGGAGTATGGGAACGAGAAGAAACGAGAAAGTATGGGAACGAGAAAAGGAGAAATACATTATTTCACTGAGAAAATTGCCGTTTTAAAGCTGTAAAAACTGGACAAGGGGCTGATGTTTGTAAATTCTCCGGTTTATTCCAAGTAAAAGGTGCTTTTTGAGCCGCAGACATCCATAAGAGTCTTTTGGCTCTAGTCATGGCAACATAAAGTAACCGATACTCTTCGGCAATTTTCAGGTATTTTGATTCTTCCCAGGCTGGGTTAATATCCGGTATGGGTTTTTTGTGAAGTCCGGCACGAATTTGGGCGCGGGCAACTTCTGATAAAGTAAAATCACCTAAAAATTGTCCTTGGGAGGGAATCCAAAATCGTCCAGGAATTAAATTTTCATGGAGAAAAGGCAAAAATACATAATCCCAGTCTAGCCCTTTGGCTTTGTGCATGGTGATAATTGTTAATTGTCCGGCTTTGGTATATTGTGCTTCTACATTTTCTGGTTCTACAGATTCAAATCTTTCGGAATTGACAATTTCACTTAAAGTTGAGATCATTGCCCCCATAGAACTATTACCAAAAATTTGCAGATTTACCCGTTCTGCAAGTTTGTCAGCAGTGGCTAATTCGGCTTGATCATATTTTAAGGTTAAGGCGAAAAAAGAAATTATTTGATAAAATGGTAATTCTAAATAAGCCCTGAGTAAACTCCGACAAAGATGAGCCGCTTTTTGGACTGTTTCTGTTTGGGGTGTGGCTAAAGGACCCGGATATAGAAATTCTTCAGGTAAACTAGCTAGAGTATTAATATCTTGGGTAGGAATTAATTGTCGTTCTACAAGGACTTCTAAGGTAGCTTTGAGATAATCGGGAGAATGGGGGCGATCGCAAAACTGCAATAATGATAGAATTTCTTGAGGAACATGAGAACGGCGTTCCTTTTCTCCCACATCATAAAGTTTAATTTTATGTTCTTCACATATTGGTTCTAAAGCCGCAGCTAACCATCGTCCTTGGCGATTTTCTCTCACTAATATCGCTGCACAAGCTTGGGGATTTTCCCTAAATAACTCAATTACTCTTTGGGAAAGTAATTCAACTGTATGATGAATATCTCTAGGGGTATGAAGTTCTAAACCCTGTCCCACAGGTTGAGGATTGCCATTTTCTTGCTTAACTGGGTGAATTTTTTGATTTCTAAATGGTGCTTGTCTATGTTGAGTTTTGGCAAAATCTTGATTATTGACCCATTCTAAAGCAAAGTTAGCTGCATCAATAATTATTTGTGTACTGCGCCCAGCTTGATCCATTTGGGCTAGTCTATCTTGAATTTGACAATCTTCGCAAAATTCCCGAAAATAAATCGGGTCAGCAGGTGTAAATGTAGAATTAATGGCTTGATTAGGATCACCAACTCTGATTAAATTCAAAGCTGATTTATCTAATTTATCTGCATATTCTTGACTAGCGAGTATTTCTAATAAATCTGTTTGTAATGGACTAGAATCTTGAGCTTCGTCTTCAAAAACAGCAAAAACTTTATTTTGTTCAATGCGGCAGGTGCTAGGATTTCGCAAAACTTTTAAAGCCCCTAATATCATATCATCGTAATCAATAAAGTCTTGTAACTGCATGATTTTTTGATATTGTTCATATAATCCAGCGGCTATTCTTAAAATGTCATATTTATTATGAGTTTGTTCACTCCACTTTAATAAATCTGCTGGCGATATTCCCGAACTTTTGGCTTCATGAATCACCGTATAAGCTAAATCTGGTAATATTTCCGTTCGCAGCACCGATTGACGACGGAGTTTTTCGGTTTCTTCTCCATCAAATTGCTTTCCTGCAAGTAAGCGTAGATAAATTTCTGGATAATTAGCAATCCATTGTTCTACTGCTGTGCGAATGAATTTATGACTTTGATTTGGTGTGATTAAAGTCGAATTTTCTAATTGTAAACCCGATAAATGAGGATGACGACTAGCAATAATTAAAGCTAAACCATGCAAAGTATAAACTGCAAATCCTGTTTGTGGTAAAGATAATTTCTTTAAGTTTTCCCGAATTTTAAGTTTAATATTAGCAGTGGCAGAACGGGTAAAAGTAACAACAATTAACTGTTTATAATCCTGATTGCCTGTGTTTAAATAATCCTCATATTGACGAGCAATGGCGATCGCTGCTGCTGCCGCCATCCCCGTAGATTTGCCCGCCCCAGGCACAGCAGACACAGCCAATGGTCCCCATCTCCAATCCGCCATTTGCGTTTGTCCTGGGCGCAGTTGGGCGCGAATGGTGGCGATATTCTCTTTTAACTTAATCAGTGGTGATTGGTCATTAGTCATTAGTTTTTATACAAGCTGTGTAATTTGATTTAAGTTAATATCCTCAATTAGAGGAGTAGGTTCATTACATCATACGGAGCGCTGGGCGATCGCTTTCCCTCCTATTATTGCTAAACTAAAATAAACCTCACACCAGCAGGAGGACATAATGACTTTTACAACTGATGTCCAGGAAGATCAAGACTTACGCCCTTATCCAGAAACCTCTCTTCCAGACCACACTCAACTCCCAGAGTCGGACGGTACATTTGTGTTAGCGAAGCGTACCGTAGGTCAAAATTGGCAAGAACATCCTCAAAGCATCTTACTGACTGACTCCATTACACCCATCCTCAAGAAATTAAATCCTGATGGTCAATATTGTATTGGACAGGATTTAGGTATTTATTGGCGTATTACTGAACCACCAGAAAAAGGTGCAGAAGCGCCAGACTGGTTCTATGTTCCCAATGTACCACCTTCTTTAAATGGTAAAACCCGACGCTCCTATGTCCTTTGGCAAGAATATATTTCGCCGTTAATTGCGTTAGAATTTGTTTCTGGGAATGGTAGTGAAGAAAGAGATAAAACGCCTTGGAAGGGTAAATTATGGATTTATGAACAGGTGATTAAACCGGCTTTTTATGGCATTTATGAAGTGAATAAAGCCAGTATAGAAGTTTATGAATTAATTGGTGGAAAATATCAGTTATTGCCAGCAAATGAACGAGGACATTATTCAATTACAGCTATGGGTGTGGAGTTAGGTTTATGGCAGGGAGAATATCAGAATATGGAATTACCTTGGCTGCGGTGGTGGGATTTGCAAGGCAATTTGTTATTGACTGGTAATGAAAGAGCCGAACAGGAAACACAAAGAGCAAATCGTTTGACTGCACAATTACGGGCTTTGGGGATTGAACCGGAAGCGTAATATTAAATTAAATGTAATGGTGACGGTTTTGGATTTAATGGAAGTAAAAACAAATAGCCCGACTGAGAATGAATTCCCAGTCTAATAGCAAAAGTCATCTAAAGATGACTAAATTTGATATTAGGCGTTAAAACTAATTCTCTCATTAATCTTCTGTTAAACTTGCCTGTAATTCAACAATAATACTCTCCATAGATTGAGGTTTTAATTCTCCTCTGTGAAAGGCTGAAATCGCTTTTTTTGCATCTTCAGCAATTTCTTCACGACGAGATTCAATCATTTGATTTTTAATAATTTCTAATAACATTTCTCTTTGTTCAAAAGGAAGTTGATTAACAGTTGAAATTGCCTCTTCTAGTGTTACCATAATTTAGGTTTTCTTCATTTAATTGACTTTCTTTAAATAGATTATAACTTATGG
>NZ_JADEWA010000393.1:0-5205 GCF_015207865.1 Dolichospermum sp. LEGE 00246 | reverse complement strand
AACTAAGACTCAGTATTTTACTAATAAATATAGTCAATAAATTATTGAATGTGGCACAAAGTAGAATGGTAATACCCTGGTATAGGTAAAAACTATAGGTAAAGACTAAGACTTTTTGATGATATCAGAGATAGCTAAGATAATTTCTGATAACTGTTCTGTAGAAGCAGACTGAATGTTATAGAAATTGGTGGCGTTTACGTGGGATTGTCCAAATGTTACTTGTAATCCACCATCACCTAGCAACCGCTTTACCAAAGTTGCTTTGACCTCTGGACTCACATCAGAAACAAGCTGCTCTAAGAGAGTAGATTTTTCCTGATCTTTTAATTTATGAGTTAAATTTTTAATCACATCGGTAATTATTGCACCGTCAAGTTTATTACATTCATTGAGAATTTGTTTCAAACTATCTTGACTCACCCTACTACTCTCTATTTTTCTTTATTCTTGACTTGTATGAACTTCATAATGTAGGGATATCCTAGCTTTTTCTTGCAAGAATAACCTATCAATATCACTGTTCAGTCAATGTTTACAATCTAAATGTAGCAATAATTGACGGTTTAATACACTACACTCACTAAGAAACTATCATTAAAACTTATAGTATTCATTTATCAAATAGTATATAACCTATTGGTAGCATTTATTCACGCAACTACTCGTTCTTTAACCCGATTTTTGACGTTCAAAGAATGAGCGATCGCTTCCAATACCCTAGCTTTTTCTTCTGGAGGCGAGCTTGCTACAATTGCCGCTAAGTCAAAGCTCACCATTCCTAATTTAGCCATAGTTGCTGCTCGAATGTGTTCAGGCAGTGCATGAACTAGCTTAAAGAAGTCCCCAGACCTTATATCTTCCCTTTCTCTACTTAGCAACCGTGAAATCATACTATTGTTCACACCAGCAGCACGAGAAAGTTTAGCATTTGTCGTTCCTTCACTAATTGCCTGTTCTATAGCTTGAATTAATATTTCTTTAGGTTCTATCATTGTTAAGTAGTAGGAGTATAGTGTATATTATTGTTATATAGCAGAAAGTAATTTTTCGACAATGGGGGGAACTTAAATTCACTTGTAAAGAAATACCTTAACCATAAACACTGGCTAAGGCAAAATTGAAAAAAAATTTAATTCATTAACTTACATTATGACTCATAAACCAGGATTGTGCTACTGTCTCCAGTACGAATTGAGAGATTTTTTATGCTTTTTTAGCAGGTTTTTCCTAACCTCCAATAGTTTACTGCTATTTCCTGCAAGGATTTACAAACAAGTTCCAGACTCTGGTGATAGCTTGCGTGGCGTAGCCATACTCACAAAGATATTTCTAGCACAATTAATTTTCGCGGCTAAGGAGGTGCAGTCATGAAACTCACACCAAAGCCCATTCAGGATTATAAAGACAGCATTATCACCGCAACGGGTAAAACTCATGTACTAACAAACACTGACATCAACGTTTATCAACCTCTTGAGACATTTGACATTAGGAATTTTCTAGACAATCTGACACCAGCTAAGGAAAAAAATAAATACATTTGTCCAGTGTGTGAAGGGCATAACCTCAGCATTGACATTAATACAGGTGAATATCAGTGCTGGAATGGGTGCGAATGCAGAAATATTCGGGAAGCAATCAAACCCTGGTCTGAAGTGTTAGAGGAACGCAAGCACAGTAAATACACTTCACACCCCAAAGTTACCCCTATCCGACGTAAAGCGAAAAACCTACAACCAGCCCCAATCTCCACAGATAACATCAGCATAGGCATTTTGCCTAACCCAGTAACAGCACTGGAAACAATAATGGTGGGGGAAAACCTGATTACTAAATACCCCTATTCTTCTACCCAGTGGGTAAACCGAACTGATAAACCAAATGAGGATAAAATAACCATTCCCTACCACATCAACAATAAAGGTGAGACAGTCAAAGGCAAAGGCAAGAGTAGTGATGACTGGCAACCATACCGATTTGATGAAATATGCCAATACGGTGCAGGTAAATGGGTGTTAGGAGTTGAGGGTGAGAAATGTACCGACATTGCACGGTTCGTTTATCAACTACTAACATTCACTTTTCAAGGTGGTAGTTGGGGTGAAAAGGTTTTATTTCAGTATTTTCAATCTCTCAAGGATGCTGGGGTAGCTGGGATAATTTATTGGCCAGATCATGATGATACCGGATACAGCAAAGCTAAAAAATGCGGTGAAGCTGCTGCTAAAGTCGGATTACCATTTGTAGTAATTGATCCTCTAACCATCTTCCCAGAATGTCCAGAAAAGGGCGATATAGCTGATTTTGCAAATATAGTAGCCATGAATGGAGATGAATTAGCCAGCCTACTACAAAACCAAATCAGGGAAGCAGCACAACAACAAACGGAACAAGCGCAAGAAGAATTTGATGATATTCCCCCTGGTAAAGAAAGAAAAAAATTAGGATTTTCGCAATTGGCATTAGAAGCACTCTACATGGATACCCCTTGGATTTGCGCTGGTGATAAGCTTTATAAATGGGTAGGCAATCATTACCAGCTAGTACCGGAATGTATAGAGAGAAGGCGGATAGCCGATTTTTGCGACAGCTATGTAGTTTGGAAACGTGAGGAAAATAACACACTGGTTGCAACCTATCCTTATGCCAAACCCTCCAGAATTGATGAAGCAATAAAATGGGCAAAATCAAAGCTTTCCGTGAAGTTAGATAGTCTCAACCCATCTGGATTAAACTGTCTCAACGGTATTCTGCAAATTACGTGGGATGGTAATAAACCATCATGGCAGTTAGTCGCCCATCACCCCAGCTACTATTACACATATGCTCCACTGATTGAATATAATCCTAATGCAGATCCCGGAGATTGCGATCGCTTACTTAATGTATTGGATGCACCTCAACGGGAAATTTTCTTAAAAGTCATAGCTGCCAGCTTAGACTTACCCAATGTCAGACGTTTGAAGGGTAGATTAATTCGGGCTTTACTCCTCAAAGGTACAGGTAGCAATGGTAAAGATGCTCTCAGAGAAGCGATCGCCACAATTTATGGTAAACAAGGTATAACATCAGCTACCCTTACTGACTTTGCTCAATATGATGCTGGGCGCAAATTCCCACTGCGTAAATTAATCTATTCGCGGATAAACTGGGGATCGGAAAATACCAATAGCACAAAGCTAGATAAGATCCAGAGCCTCAAAGCATTTGTTACTGGTAATCCACTTGATTCTGAGGGCAAAGGCAAAGATGATGAGGAGTTCACACCCAATGCAATCTGTTTATTCAATATCAACGATGTCCCAAATATACAAGGTAGTCTTGAGGCCATACTATCTCGTAATGCAGTCATAGATTTTAATAAGACATTCAAGATAGGTGCAGATCCAAGCAAGGGGGAATTAGAAGCAGATCCACGTTTTGCTTATGACCCCATGTTTTTACGGCTGATGGTATGCCCTGCTTTGTTGAATCGCCTACTTGATGCCCTTAAAGATTTGATGATTAACGGTATAGATTACAGTTGCACCCAACAAACACTAGAAGATATCCAAGTAGAAAACTCTCACCTATTCGAGTTTATCCAGGATACAGAATTAAATTATGACCCTAATGACTATCTATCAGCCTCAGATATTTGGACCAGGTTAGAGCAGTGGTATTTAGATAACGGAACTCTTACCTATGAAGAAACTAAAAATGGGAAGCAAAAAGCTATTTGGCAAGAGCAGGTAAAAGCATCAGATAAGAATGTGAAGGCTGTAAATCAGGTGATAGCAAGGTTTAAACAACTGTTCCCCAAAGCCAAATTAGTAACTGTACCTCATCCATCTGGTAAACGTAATATGCAAGTGTTACAAGGTGTAAGTTTTGGTTCTATTGTCAATAAGCAAAACTACATAGCAATAAATGAAAATTCCAAACCAGATACACAGCAGTTGCCACACCAAGAAAGCCTTGTAAATCAAGACTTCCACACCAATCACACCAGTTTTAATAATTTTGTGGAAACAGAAAATCAAGAAAATGATTTAACTTTTTCCCAACAATGTGAAACAGAATTTAATGAAGAAAAGAAAAAAGAAGAGAAATTGGTGTGCGATCAACATAAGTCTTGTACAGCAAGTATTTCTGGTGTGCAAAGTGGTGTGATAGGTGATGTGGCAGATGATCTTATTGCTAGGGAAAATTCCTTATTGAGAATAGAAACAGAAAATATAAGCACTGATGATTCTCATACTATTGCTGAAGTTCCGATTCCAAAGCTCCAATCAGAAACCACATCAACAAAAATAATCAGTGCAGACTCACAACTAGAAAGCAGCATCAACAGTGATTCAGGGAGTTACTGACAATGGTTAACACTCAATTAACTACGCCTTGGGATTATTGTCAGTCCTGGGAAGACGGTTCATGCTCTTACGACGGCCACACAATTACTTGGAAACACCAAACCATAATTGTTACTAACTACATTAAGCAAAAGTATCTAAGTCCAGATTGGTATTTTAAAAAACTTACTGAACACTGGGAACTGATAGGGTTTATAGCTTTGTTTTTGAGTGATGGAACAACAGCTTCCACACAAGAACTCAGTCAAGCCCTGAAGCTGAATTTGTCAGTTGTCGATAATGCAGTGGAATTGGGGTTTTCAATTGGGTGGTTTGAAGTCAACGAAAAAGTCAGTTTGATTTTCTTAGAGGAAAAATGCGACAACTCGATTTATGTTCAGGAGTCGGAGCAGGTTTTGGAATTGCCGGACTCCGTGCAGGTTGGGAACTTGTGGGAATCTGCGAGAACGATAACTACTGTACAGACATCCTCAGTAAACGATTCCCCGGTTATCCTGAGCGAGTGGTACGATATCCCGCCGAGTTGGCTAGACCCCTTGGAGTCCCGTCCGGCAACGGCACTATTAGAAAACAAAGATAGACAGCAGGAAATCTTCTTGATCCCAGAGTTGCCGCCATCGGAGTTAACAGAGTTCAATACCTTGCAACTATCGCCGGGGTCAATAACTACTGAGAAATTCTTAGAGAAAAACTTAGATACGGAGGAAGCAGATAAGGAAACTCTAACTACTGAGAAATTCTTAGAGAAAAACTTAGATACGGAGGAAGCAGATAAGGAAACTCTAACTACTGAGAAATTCTTAGAGAAAAACTTAGATACGGAGGAAGCAGATAAGGAAACTCTAACTAC
>NZ_JADEWA010000392.1:0-5212 GCF_015207865.1 Dolichospermum sp. LEGE 00246 | reverse complement strand
CTCCCCCCACTCCCCTCCCCCCCTCAACGAGTGAATTCAATTTTGTCCGACCACTTAACTAGGAGAAAAAGATTTTGCATAGTTCATTCACACCTAACACCATATCAACAGTAGAACTCAAGCCAAGTTACAATATTCCTATTGTCTTAGTCTTGGTCGCCATTCCCGTCCTATTAGTACAACCTTGGGTGGGAGGAATATTAATGCTCTTGGGTTTGTTTTTGATGTTGCAAGCTGTAACACTGCGCTTTCTATTTACCCCTACTGATTTCGATCTTTATAGAGGCGAAAAGTTAATTAAGCGTTTTCCTTACCAAGAATGGCAAAATTGGCGAATATTCTGGAATCCGGTTCCCATTTTGTTCTATTTTAAAGAAGTGAACAGTATTCACTTTTTGCCAATTTTATTTGACCCCAAAACCTTAAAATCTTGCCTAGAAGAACGTTGTCCACGCATTGATTAGATTTTGTTTCTAGTCAATTGGATATTTCAAGAAAGATATTTTTGTGTTGCTGAGTGAAAGTATGATTTTATTTCACGCAGGGACGCTCCAGGCGCAGAGAGTAAGAGTTTGAGAGATGGAATTTTCAACTTTCATACCCCAATTCACCAACGCCGATATTTTTTGTATCATGGAAAATTTATATAGTTGTTATGAACCCAGAAGAATCTCCAACTCCAGAACCCATAAATGAGTGGTTAGAACAAATAGAAGTGCAACCCCCTACAGATGAACTACCAGAAAAACCGTCCACCGATTTACAATTAGAAACTAAAGCATCTGGTGAATTGGCAACGTCAGAAACAACAGAACTAGAAGCAGAAGATTCACTATATATACAAGCAAAACAAAGATTAGCCCAATTACAGCAAAAGTCATCAGACCTTAGCGCAGAAATTGCTAAATTGGAAACTACTTATGCCACCCTGCGGACACAAATTAGTGTAACTCAAACCGCACTCTCCCAGGTTGTCCAAGAGTCATTATCACAGTTAGAACAACGCAAACAAGCCTTACAAATTTCTGTCGAACAACTCGAACGTCGTCAAGAACGAATTCGTAATGAAATGCGGACAACCTTTGCAGGGACATCTCAAGATATAGCAATTCGGGTACAAGGTTTTAAAGACTATCTCACAGGTAGTTTACAGGATTTGGCATCAGCAGCAGAACAAATGCAACTGGTAAAACCTGCACAAGAACGGGAAAAGCCAGCGCCGAAAGAAGCTAAACCTGTGAAAGAACAAATGGCTAACGCCACGCTATCGCTATCGGAAATGCCACAACTTGGTCAACAGCAGTTTCAGGATACCACTAAAAAAATCCGGCGCTTACTTGACCAATACCGCAACCAACCAGATTATTATGGACCTCCCTGGCAATTACGCCGCACCTTTGAACCAATTCATGCAGAAAAAATCTCAAATTGGTTATTTACCCTTGGTGGACGGGGTGCTTTACGGACAATGGGTAGCCGCTTACAGAATATTTTAATTGCTTCATCGGCAATTTCGATATTACATCAATTATATGGCGATGCCTCCGGCGAGGGAAGCTATCGCGTGCGAACCCTAATTTTAGCAAACACTCCAGAACGTTTAGGTGAATGGCGACGCGGTTTACAAGATTGTTTAGGTATCGGTCGTCCCGATTTTGGACCCGACAGAGGAGTAGCATTATTTGAAGCACCGACAGCTTTAGCCCAAAAAGCCGAGAGATTAGTTAAAGCCAATCAAATGCCTTTAATTATCATTGATGATTCTGAGGAACAAATTAGTTTAACATTACTACAATTCCCTCTCTGGTTAGCTTTTGCCCCTGACCCAAAAACCATGAAAGATCGGGATTTTAACGATGATTTTTAATTAGTCATTGGTGATTTTTAATTAGTCATTGGTGATTGGTGATTGGTGATTGGTGATTGGTCATTGGTAAAACAACTGACAACTAACAACTAACAACTGACAACTGACAACTGACAACTAACAACTGACAACTGACAACTGACAACTGACAACTGACAACTGACAACTGACAACTGACAACTGACAACTGACAACTGACAACTGACAAAATTTATGTTTCTTTGGTTAAGTTTGTGTGGAGTGGTGGTTTTATTAGCTTACCTATTTGGTTCTTTCCCCACTGGATATCTAGCAGGTAAGCTATTAAAAGGAATTGATATTCGGGAAGTTGGTTCTGGTTCAACAGGTGCAACTAATGTTTTGAGAACTTTGGGTAAAGTCCCAGGGGGATTTGTGTTATTAATTGATGCTTTAAAAGGAGTATTAGCCATAAATTTAGGTTATGCCTTATTTAACATTGCTTATATTCAAAACTTAATTCCACCAACTGTAAATCCCGGAATTTGGCAACCTTATTTAGTCACATTAGCTGGTTTAGCCGCCCTTTTAGGACATAGTAAATCAATCTTTCTCGGCTTCACTGGTGGTAAATCTGTAGCTAGTGGTGTGGGAATTTTACTAGCTATAAATTGGCAAATTGGATTATCAACATTAGGAGTATTTGCAGTAGTCATTGCCATTTCTAGAATTGTATCTTTAAGTTCCATTTGTGGAGCGATCGCAGTTTCTATTTTAATGGTAATTTTCCACCAACCTTTAGCCTACATTCTTCTTGGTTTGACTGGCGGTTTATATGTAATTATCCGTCACCGCAGTAATATTGAGCGATTAATTGCGGGTACAGAACCAAAAATTGGTCAAAAGGTAGAAACACAAACAGAACAAATTACTTAGAACTTTTTGCTGGTTCGTTATTTGGGGCAACCACAGGGGGTTTGCCCCTACCTAATGGTGTCAACTTAAGCTTAAATCCCTCCCACACCTCGTTCCTAGTCTCTGACTAGGAATGCAGTTGATGAGGCTCTGCCTCTAATATCATTGATGGCAGAGCCTTCTAGAATTCATTCCCAGTCTCTGACTGGGCGTATGGACTGACTGGGCGCAGGCCCTGCGCCCCTACTCCTATTCAACAATTTTTCTTGCCTGAATTACCTGCAAACTTCCACCAGCATATAAACTAGGTTTAGCCACATCAAAACCATAATCACGTAACAAACTAGGTAAATCTGTTTTCAACAATTCCCAAGCTGTCTGGGTTTCAAACAACCAGAAAAATATCGCCAACCCCGGCCAAAATATCGGATTTGTAGGAGGGTGAAAATCCACCAAAGTGAAAACTCCTCCCGGCTTTAATACCCGATAAACCTCTTGAATGATTTTTCGGAGTTGTTCTGGCTGCATTTCGTGTAAAGCTGCGCTAGTATGTACCACATCAAACAAATTATCTGCAAAAGGCATATCCTCAGCAAATGCTTTTATATAAGTGGCATTTGGCACATTTTTCTGGCATCGTTTTATAGACAATGGAGAAGCATCCAAACCGGTGACATTTTCCGAAAAATTTACTAGAAATCTGGTTACTTGACCACTACCACAACATAAATCTAAAATCTGAGTATCTGATTGTAGGTTTAAATTTTGTAAAGCCAGTTGACGAAACCGGGGTTCACCACCCACAGTTACAGCCGCTAACCGAGAGATGCCATCATATAGCCATTGGTATCTATAACTTAAATCTCTAAAAATTGTTGCCATTGTATTTTTCCTGCCGATAAAGCTTTATATTTAATAAAGATATATTGTTAACATTAGTGAAAAATCTGTAAGGATTGGGGGAAAGTAACTGCTATGGGTCGTATAGGGGTATTATTACTTAATCTTGGTGGTCCTGATAAACCAGAAGATGTCAGACCTTTCTTATATAATCTGTTTTCAGATCCCGAAATTATCCGTTTACCGTTTCGCTGGATGCAAAAACCTCTGGCCTGGTTTATTGCTACACGCCGAGAAAAAACATCTCAAGAAAATTATAAGCAAATTGGCGGTGGTTCTCCCTTACGAAGGATTACAGAAGAACAAGGAGAAGCTATCAAGGCGAAGTTAGGTGAATTAGGACAAGAAGCTAATATCTATGTGGGAATGCGTTATTGGCATCCTTATACCGAGGAAGCGATCGCCCAACTTACCCAAGATAACATTGATAAGTTAGTAATTCTCCCACTTTATCCCCAATTTTCCATCAGCACCAGCGGTTCTAGTTTCCGGTTATTAGAACAACTATGGAAAGAAAACCCCAAACTCCAAAGTCTTGAATATACAGTCATTGCCTCTTGGTACAAAGAACCAGGTTATCTACAAGCAATGGCAGAACTCATACTTGGCGAACTTGATAAGTTTTCACATCCTGATGACGTGCATATCTTCTTCAGCGCACATGGTGTACCTAAAAGTTATGTAGAGGAAGCAGGAGATCCCTACCAAGTAGAAATTGAGGAATGCACAACCTTAATTATGCAAACTCTCAATCGTCCCAATCCCCACACCCTCGCCTATCAAAGTCGTGTTGGTCCGGTAGAATGGCTACAACCCTACACAGAAGATGCACTGAACGAACTCGGTGTTAAAGGTGTGAAAGATTTGGTAGTTGTCCCCATTAGTTTTGTTTCTGAACACATCGAAACACTGCAAGAAATTGACATTGAATATCGAGAAATAGCTGAACAAGCAGGAATACACAACTTCGGACGAGTTCCTGCCCCCAACACCAATCCAGTTTTTATCAAAGCTCTATGCGACCTGATAATTGATGTCCTGCAACAACCTAATCTCAAACTCTCTCAAGTTACCCAAATGAAAAAAAGGGTGAAAATGTATCCCCAAGAACGGTGGGAATGGGGAATCACTACCAGCGCAGAAGTTTGGAATGGTCGGATAGCCATGCTAGGTTTTATTGGGTTGATTATTGAATTAATCACTGGTAAAGGCTTACTGCACGTTATCGGACTTTTACATTAGTTGTGGTGATTCGTAATGAATGGGTCATGGGTCATGGGTAATAATTATTTCCCAAATATTTAAGGCAGTGCCTGAAACTGGGATAACTGAGGGATATAGACTGAAACTCTCTATAGAATCTCCGCGTCTTTAGACCGGAGAGTGTCAAGGACTCTTCAGAAATCCCCGCGTCTTCAGACCGGGGAAGCTTGTGCGATTCCGTTCTATAAAACTTACCCAAAATTACCAAAGTCTAGACACATCTGGACAGCGATAATCTTAGTGTTTATTTCCTGCTTCATCGTGGTCTTAGAATGACTTCTAAGAGGTTTTTCCACTCGACAGACAATC
>NZ_JADEWA010000041.1:0-20818 GCF_015207865.1 Dolichospermum sp. LEGE 00246 | reverse complement strand
ATTTTATAGTACGGTAAATTGATAGATTTACAGTAGATTTAGTGTAGAATAACATTAGTTACAATCGCTTCCCCCGGTATGTCTTCATGGACACATACCAAAAAAGTAAAACAGTCCTCATGGATTAAGTAGAGAATTCATAATGAGCAACAAATATATTGAAGTCAAACAAGTAGCTGGTTTTATTGGTGCAGAAATCAGCGGTGTAGACCTTTCCCAAACCCTACACGATGATGCAGTTAAAGAAATTCGTGAAGCATTATTGAAGTGGAAAGTAATATTCTTCCGAGGTCAGAACATTGACCATGCATCCCAGATTGCGTTCACCAGTCGCTTCGGTGAAGTAACCTATGCACACCCCCACGAAGATGAGCCAATCGAAGGTTTCTCCCAAATCCTCCCCATTGACCGCAGCCGCTATGAGCGTCGTAATGGTTTGCGTCGTTCTAGCTACGAAAGTCGCTGGCACACCGATGTAACCGCAGCTATTAATCCACCTGCGGCTTCAATTTTGCGAGCGGTTAACGTTCCCAGTTTTGGTGGTGATACCCAGTGGACTAATTTGGTTGCAGCCTACGAAGGTTTATCAGCCCCTCTACGTGCCTTAGCAGACACATTAAAAGCCGAACATCGGTTTAATGCCCGGTTGAACATACCTAGCGACAGCAAACTTGCCCAACGCATTGCTGCCAATCCCATAGTTTCCATTCACCCAGTAGTGAGAGTTCATCCAGAAACAGGAGAACGCGCATTGTACGTGAACCCCGGCTTTACTTCTCATATTCTTGATGTGTCTCGACAAGAAAGCGACCTATTGCTGGAATTGTTCTTTAATCAAATTACCAAACCTGCTTACACCACCCGCTTCCGTTGGAATAACGGTGACATAGCATTCTGGGACAACCGTGCAACCTCACATTTAGCTCCCCAGGACTTGGATCATGTAGAAGTAGAGCGTGTATTGTATCGCACCACCATCACCGGGGATATTCCCGTTGGGGTAGATGGTTTCCGCTCCCAAGTCGTTGAAGGTGAGGTGTTTAACAGCGAACTACCAACTGTCTTGAAAGAGAGATCCGAAAAATTGGTAGCAGAACCAGTGCTTTCCTAAGCTAGAAAATTGTCACCTGGGTTGTGGTTATATTCTGCAACCCAGTTTACGCAAAATCATTTATGAGTGACACAATGGTTTATGAATTTACTCGTAGAGGTAGGGAATAGGGAACAGGGAACAGATAAGAATGAATCCAGGTATACGGAGTTCTGTTCAAAAATCAAATAGGAGTCCTATATTTCAGATTGTGTTTGGGGATTATTACAACGATATTGAAATGTTTAAAATTGCCGATTATGCGATCACTTCCGGCGGGTGCTTTGCGCCATCGCTGTTAATAACGCAACTGTGGAATCAGATCATTGATTCCTATAAAACCAATAGTGTTGTGCGATACATACACCAAGATTGTAGTCAAAAGACATCGCTTAAATTAGCTTAGATTGTATTTTGGGGAGAAAGATCATGTCAGACTTATCTCAGTTACAAAATCTGCTTCCAGATGAGGTGTTAGCTCATTATGAGCGAGGTTTAGAAGCTGAACGCTTATTCAAGCGGACAAATCCCATTGAATTAGCCCGCACCCAAGAAATTTTTAGCCGCTATTTGCCTCCTCCACCCGCCGTAATTTTCGATGTTGGTGGAGGTTCTGGTATCTATGCTGCTTGGCTTGCCCAGCAAGGCTATGAAGTTCATCTTATAGATCCAGTTCCCCTGCATATTGAGCAAGCGCAGAGTGCTTCCCAGGCTCAACCTGCTCATCCAATTGCAAGTATTACAATTGGAGATGCTCGCCAATTAAATCGGGCAGATGCCAGTGTTGATGCCGTTCTTCTACTTGGGCCACTGTATCATCTCATCGAACGCAGCGATCGCCTGACAGCCTTACGTGAAGCAAACCGGATTTTAAAAAGCGGAGGTGTTGTATTTGCCGTTGCCATTTCTCGTTTTTCTTCTCTCATAGATGGGTTATTTCGTGGATATCTTGATGACCCGGAGTTTGTAGAAATTGTGAAAAGAGATTTGGCTGATGGACAGCATCGTAATCCTACTAACAATTCAGCCTATTTTACTACAACATTTTTTCATCATCCTGATGAACTCAAAAAAGAAGTAGAAGCAGCAGGTTTATCTTGTGAACATCTGTTAGGTATTGAAGGGCCAGGCAGATTGCTACAAAATTTTGATGAACATTGGCGTGAGCCAAATCGTCGGGAAATACTCCTACAAGCCATTCGTTGGCTGGAAACTGAACCTTCCACATTAGGAATAAGCACCCATATTTTGGCTATTGGTAGAAAGGTGGAGTAAATATATATTTAGATATACTAACTATTAGTCAAACATAAATTTAGTCCAACATATATTTTTTCGTCTAAGGGCTTGAATTTTTTTTGAGGTCATGCAATACTGCTAAATTAATCACCCTTAAACCAATCAAAAAACCGTAGTTTCTATTTTGTCCTAATTAGTACCCAAATATAAATCGCAAGGGCGATGCACAGATAACCTTTATCAGTCATATCTGCGCTAGTTTTGCTATGGCAAATATCAATCAATATTAAATTTTGGAGATGTCTAATGGTAACAACAACCTACGATCCGACTTTATTTCAAGGTGCTGCTTGGTACTATGCCCGTTATCGCTCGAAATATCCCCAAGCCTTATTTGACTTGCTAACTGATATTTTTAAACTTGATGGTACAGGACGACTGTTAGACCTTGGCTGCGGTGCGGGATTAGTGGGGATTCCTTTTAGTGATCGCTTTGCGGAAGTTGTGGGACTTGATCCTGATCCAGAAATGCTCAAAGAGGCCGAAGACCAAGCCACAGAAGTGGGAGCAACTAATATTCGCTGGATTCATGACCGAGCCGAATCAATTTCTCAGGAATTAGGTAAATTTCAAATAGTGACAATGGGACGTTCTTTTCACTGGATGGAACGGGAATTGGTATTGTCGAAACTAGATTCTTTGGTAGTTGATGGTGGTGCTATTGTCATTCTCCAAACTAATGATAACGCTTGGGACAGCGATCATCCTTGGAAAAAAACTGCGATTGCAGTAGTTAAACGTTGGTTGGGAGAGCGTAGACGCACTGGACAAGGTGGAGAAGGTGAATGGAAACCTTTGGATCTACCCCACGAAGAAGTCCTAAAACAGTCATCTTTCTCCCGTTTGGAAACTTATAAAGTGAAATCTCAACAAACTTGGACGATTGACTCTTATCTCGGATATATATATTCCACTGCATTTGGTTTACCATCTTTCTTCGGTGAAAATCGCGAAAAATTTGAGGCAGATTTAAGAGCTTCTTTGCTGGCTGTAGAACCATCTGGAGAGTTTACCGAAGAATTGCCAGTTACAGCCCTAGTTGCTTGGAAACAGAGTTGAAGGAGCTAGGAAAATAGTAGGTTGAGAGGTACATAGGCGCGTTCGCGTAGCAGTGCGGAACACTCAGCGGCTTCTCGTTCGCGGTAGCGTTGCGAAGCAAAGAGTAACCCAACAAAATCTCAAAAATGTTGGGTTGTGCTGTCGCTTAACCTAACCTACATAACTTCGTATTTTATCCACTTTATAGTTAGAAAAAAAGAGCAAATGAGTCAGAAAAAACAACTAAGACTAGGTGCATTTCTGTCAGTTACCGGACATCACGTAGCGGCTTGGCGATACCCCAATGCTCAAGCTGATGGTTTGAATTTTCAACATTACAAACAACTGGCAAAGACAGCAGAACGGGGAAAATTTGACATGATTTTCCTCGCTGACGGTGTAGCTGTTAGAGATAGGGGTCAAAATCCTGAAGTTTTGAGCCGAAATGGTAAACTTGTGCATTTTGAACCGCTCACTCTACTGTCAGCTTTGTCTGTAGTGACGGAAAAAATTGGGTTAACAGCCACAGTTTCCAGCACCTATAATGAACCTTTTCATCTAGCTCGCAAGTTTGCATCCCTAGACCATCTTAGTGGTGGCCGTGCAGGTTGGAATCTTGTGACTTCTGCCACAGAAGCCGAAGCCCTGAACTTCAACCGGGAAAAGCACATGGAACATACACTGCGCTATGAGCGGGCTAAAGAATTTGTAGATGTTGTCACCAAGCTTTGGGATAGTTGGGAGGATGATGCTTTTTTACATGATAAAGAGTCTGGTATTTACTTCGACCCTGATAAATTGCATATTCCTCACCACAAAGGAGAACATTTTTCAGTGCGGGGGCCATTGAATGTCGCTCGACCAATCCAAGGTTATCCGGTAATTATTCAAGCTGGGGCTTCTGAAGATGGTAGAAATCTGGCTGCACAAACGGCAGAAGTAATTTTTACCGCCCAGCAGACTCTTCAAGAAGCCCAGGAGTTTTACGCTGATATGAAAGGGAGATTAGCTCAATATGGGCGATCTCCTGATCATCTTAAAATTATGCCAGGAATATTCCCCGTTATCGGTAAAACCGAACAGGAAGCCAAGGATAAATTTGATCAAATTCAAGAATTAATTGATCCCGTGGTTGGTTTAAATTTACTTGGGGGAATGATTGGTGGCTTTGACCTTTCTGGCTACCCGTTAGATGGGCCATTACCCAAACTACCAGAAACCAACGGTGGAAAAAGTCGTCAAAAACTGCTTACTGACCTTGCCCATAGAGAGAATTTAACCATCAGACAACTATATCTATCTATTGCAGGGGCGCGGGGACATCGGCAAATATTGGGTACTCCAGCGCAAATTGCTGACCAGCTAGAAGACTGGTTTGTAAATGATGCTGCTGATGGTTTTAATATTATGCCGCCTTGGTTGCCAGGAGGATTAGATGAGTTTGTAGATTTGGTAATTCCTGAACTGCAACGTCGGGGACTTTTCCGCACTGAATACGAAGCCAGTACCTTGCGCGAAAATCTTGGTTTACCCCGTCCGGTAAATCAATTTAGTCAAACTGTTTCTGCTCCTGAATTGGCAGGTGTTAGTACATAGTTTCACTAAGAAATAGTAGGGTTTAGTAAAACCCATAGCCCGACTGGGAATGAATTCCCAGTCTAATAGCAAAAGTCATCTAAAAGATGACTAAATAACCATAAAAATTGTTAAATTCTTTAGTAAACTTCAGTTTACTTTAGCTATTAGACCGGAACTTAAGTTCCGGGCGGGTTTGGAAGCCAAACAAATAAGCTGTCTGTAGCCTAAGTTGACACCAATGAGCTTTTGCTTTACCCCTACATTGGAAATTAAATAATTAAGCCATTTTGAGTATACATATACCCTTATTTCCACAAACCATAATTAAATAAAAATAAATAAATCTAGTTCATGAAATTAATACAGAAACTTGGTTTTCCTTGGCAGTTTGATCTTCCCGCTTTTAAATCTCGTAATTATCGTCTTTACTTTGCGGGACAAGGCTTATCAATGACTGGCAACTTTATGACCCAAGTTGCTACACTTTGGTTAATTTATCGTTTAACTGATTCAGCTTTATTGTTAGGAATTTCCGGATTTTTAGGACAACTACCAGTTTTTTTATTAGCTCCAATTTCCGGTATTCTTGCAGATCGTTATAACCGTTATCGTCTGTTGCTGTTATTTCAATGGTTAGGGATTTCTATTTCTTTCATCCTTACACTTGTCACATTTTTAGATTGGGCAAATTTTTGGACATTGCTAATTTTGAGTATGTTTTCAGGACTGCTCAAAGGGTTAGATGTGCCTGTCCGTCATGCTTTTGTGACTGATATGGTAAGCCGGGAATTGATGAGTAATGCGATCGCCTTAAATGCTGGTTTTCTTCATTGTGCGCGTCTCGTTGGACCCGCTTTAGGAGGAATTATCATTGCCCAATTTGGAGCTAAATATTGCTTTTTATACGATAGTCTGAGCTACATTGCTGCAATTATCGCCATATTAGCAATGCGAATTACACCCCAAACTATCGAACCACAAAATAGTAATCCTTTGCAAAAATTAAAAGAAGGTTTTCAATATGCTTATCAATACTTACCAATTCGTTCCATTCTCTCACTTTTAGCTACCGCCAGCTTAGTCACAACTGGTTATATTACACTTTTACCCATCTTCGCAGTTGAAATATTAAAAGGAGGAGCAGATACTTTAGGCTTTTTATCAGCTTCCGGTGCAATTGGCTCAATCTTAGCCTGTATTTACCTCAGTTTTCGTCATCATGTCACAGGTTTAGATAAACTCATTGCTTTTGGTCCATTCATGATGGGAATTGGTCTGATATTATTTTCTCAATCTCATGTTTTTTGGATTTCTCAGTTAATTTTAGTCTTAGTTGGTTGGAGTTCCACTTTACAAATAGCTGCTAGTAACACAGTATTGCAATTGATTGTAGAAAATAGTAAGCGGGGTAGAGTAATGGGTTTTTATGCCATGTGCTTTATGGGAATGGCTCCTTTTGGTAACTTATTAGCAGGAACTTTAGCTAATTATTTTGGTACTCCAAATACCTTAATTTTGGGTAGTTTACTTTGCATCATTAGCTCACTAATATTTATCCAAAATTTACCGTTTTTAACTAAACTAATTAACTTAAAATACCAAGAAAATGGATAGTAATTAACTATTAATCACACACTCTCATCTACTCTTTGCGCCTCTTCGCCTCTGCGTGAGAAATAAATTTATTAAACTAAAAACCAATGTGGATAGTTAAACTTGCACTTCGTCGTCCTCTGACCTTCGTAATTGCTTCTATACTGATTCTTGTCTTAGGAGTAGTTAGTATTACGCGCATGGCAACGGACATTTTTCCAGAAATTAATATTCCCGTTGTTAGTGTAATTTGGTCTTATAGTGGTGTTTCACCAGAGGAAATGGAACAGCGGATCGTTACAACCAGTGAACGCTCTTTTACAACTACTGTTAATGACATTGAACACATCGAATCACAATCACTTAATGGTGTGAGTGTTATTAAAGTTTTCTTCCAACCGGGAGCAAAAATTGAAGCAGCAGTAGCTCAACTTACCTCTAATACTCAAACAATTCTGAGAGCTTTACCACCGGGAATTACACCTCCTTTGATTATTCGCTACAACGCATCTAATGTACCAATTCTTCAACTGAGTGTTAGTAGTAAATCATTATCAGAACAAGAACTTTATGATAACGGCAATAATTTTCTTCGCACTCAATTAGCCACTGTTCAAGGTGCATCTGTACCATTACCTTATGGTGGTAAACCCCGGCAAATCATGGTAGATATTGACCCCCAAGCACTATTTGCTAAAGGTCTTTCCGCTACAGATGTCACAACCGCTATTAGCGCCCAAAACCTAATTTTACCAGGAGGAAATGCCAAATTAGGCGATCGCGAATACAGTGTTAGACTTAACAGCAGTCCCCAAGTTCTAGAAGCCTTAAATAATTTACCAATTAAACAGATCAACGGTACTGTGATTTATATTCGTGATGTTGCTCAAGTTCATGATGGCTTTGCTGTACAAAACAATATTGTCCGTCGAGATGGCAGACGTTCTAGCTTATTAACTATCCTCAAAAACGGTAGTGCTTCAACTTTAGATGTTGTCGCTCGTATTAAAGAAAGACTACCAAAAATCCAAGCCACATTACCCAAGGAATTAGATTTAGAAATATTATTTGATCAATCTATATTTGTTCAAGCTTCCATTCAAGGAGTATTAACAGAAGGATTGATTGCTGCTTGTTTAACTGCTGCCATGATTTTATTATTTTTAGGCAGTTGGCGCAGCACTTTAATTGTCGCAATTTCCATTCCTTTATCAATTCTTTGTTCTATTATTACCCTCCGATTAATAGGACAAACTCTTAATATTATGACCCTGGGTGGTTTATCTTTAGCAGTGGGGATTTTAGTTGATGATGCCACAGTCGAAATTGAAAATATCCATCGGAATTTAGCACAAGGAAAACCACTAGAACAAGCTATTTTAGATGGCGCACAACAAATAGCTGTTCCGGCTTTCGTTGCCACTTTAGCAATCTGTATTGTTTTCATCCCAATTGTTTTTTTAACAGGAGTAGCACAATCACTATTTATGCCTTTAGGAATGGCAGTTGTTTTTGCGATGCTTGCCTCCTATTTGCTCTCACGGACAGTAGTACCAATGATGTCAAAGTTTCTGCTTAGTAAGGAACTACATCTTTATACTCAACATGAAAATTCAGATCAAAATGGCAACGGTCATGTATCTATCCCAACTCCCAAAAAAGATATTTTCTGGCGGTTTCATGAACTATTTAATCGCCAATTTGAGAAATTTCGGCAAAGCTATCGCCATCTTTTATCTAAAGCTTTAAATCATCGCGGTGTGGTTTTTGCCATATTTGGTGCTTTTTGGGTAAGTGCGGGAGTTTTATTACCTTTTGTTGGTCAAGACTTTTTCCCTCAAGTAGATGCAGGTCAATTTCGCTTGCACGTCCGCGCTCCTGCGGGAACTAGATTAGAAAAAACAGAACAAATTTTTACTCAAGTTGAAAATGAAATTCGCCAAATTATTCCTGAGCAAGAATTAGAAATTATTCTCGATAACATTGGTTTACCTGTTGGTGGAGTCAATTTAGCTTTTAGTGACACAGCAACCATAGGCCTAGGTGATGGAGAAATTCTAGTCGGTCTTAAAGAAGGTGAACATCATTCTACTTGGGAATATGTTAAACAACTCCGCCAAAAACTACCTGCTGACTTTCCTGATTTAACTTTCTTTTTCCAACCAGCAGATATAGTAACTCAAATTCTCAATTTCGGTTTACCTGCTCCTATTGATATTCAGGTGATAGGACCATCGAAGAATAGGAAAGATAACTATAAAATTGCCAAACAACTTAAAGCCAAAATAGCCCAAATTCCTGGAGCAGTTGATGTACATTTACATCAAGTTGTAGATGCCCCAGAAATACGGATTAATGTAGATCGTTCTCAAGCACAACGGAGTGGCTTAACTCAAAGAGATGTTGCCAATAATCTACTGACATCCTTAAGTTCTAGTGGACAAACATCACCTAACTTTTGGCTTGACCCCATCAAAGGAGTTAGTTATTTAATCGCAGTCCAAGTTCCTCAATACAAACTTAATTCTTTGGAAAAAATTGAGAGTATACCTATAGCTAATGGTTCTAGTTCGCCACAACTTTTAAGCAATCTTTCTGTTGTCAAACGTGGTAAGGCTGCTGCTGTTGTTAATCACTATAACGTCCAACCTGTATTTGATATTTACGCCAATGTTCAAGGACGGGATTTAGGTAGTGTAGCCAGCGAAATTTATAAAGTAGTTGGAGAATTTGAGAAAAAGTTAGCGAAAGGATCATCAATTATAGTCAAAGGACAAGTAGAAACAATGAATACATCTTTCCTGGGATTAGAACTAGGATTGATATTTGCTATTGGCTTAGTTTATTGCCTGATAGTAGTTAATTTTCAATCTTGGATTGATCCATTTATTATTATGATGGCACTTCCTAATGCTTTAGCCGGAATCGTTTGGATACTATTTGTGACTAACACAACTTTTAGTGTACCATCTTTGATGGGAGCAATTATGAGTATTGGGGTAGCGACTGCTAATAGTATTTTGCTCGTCACTTTTGCTAATGAACAACGTCTGTTGGGAGAGAAAGCTGTTCCTGCGGCTTTAGCGGCTGGTTATACTCGTTTACGTCCAGTATTAATGACTGCTGGAGCCATGATTATGGGAATGTTACCAATGTCTCTTGGTTTAGGAGAAGGTGGTGAACAAAATGCTCCTTTAGGAAGGGCTGTAATTGGTGGATTATTAGCAGCAACGGTAGCAACTTTGATTTTTGTACCTGTAGTTTATAGTATGTTGCGCCGAAAAGAACCGCAAAATTTGGAAGAAGAACTATCTTCTAATATTGAATTAACTGTAGCCAATCGGTAAATTATTCGTGAATAAAAAGATCCCAGATTGATTAGAAAAAACTGGGATCTTATAGCTACTTAGAGGGTGTTTGATAGCGAAGCGTGGCGTTAGCCATAAAGTATTAGATGAAACCAGTAATTTCCAAAAACCTAACCCGCCTTCCCCCTTCCCTACAAGAGAAGGGGGATTTCAAAGCCTCTCCCCGATACGGGGAGAGGTTTGGAGAGGGGTTTATTTATACATTAAAAACTACGGACGGATTCGCCATCCAGGCTTTCAATATTGTCAAAAGTATAATTGTTTTGAACCTAAACGAAAAAAAGATGAAGATTTGAGAAATAATGGTAGACTAGGGAAGGGATTTTTGTATGAAAATTTAGAAATTGAGAAAAAAAACCCTTCTCTTAGAGGTTGTTTGAAAAGTCTAATTTGTTACCCTGCCTGGCGACTTCCAGTCGCGGCTACACAGACAAAACCCACCTTCGTGGGTTCAGAAACTTTGATTTTTCATTAGTCCACGAAGGTGGACTTCGCTTGTGTAGTAGCGAATTATATTCGCCTAAAACTTTGCTAAGACATTCAGAACGAACTATTTTGACTGTTTACATTGAAGACTTTCCTATTCTTAGATAGATTAGAATTTTTTGTTTAATGTTTATGTTTACTAGGGAGTTACAAAATTATGGCTTTAATTAATCAAAGAGTAGATGTCCCAGTAATTGTGGATGAATCTAAATGTTTAGAAAAATGTGTTGCTTGTATTGAAGTTTGTCCTTTGGATGTGTTAGCAAAGAATCCAGAAACTGGAAAAGCCTATATGAAATATGATGAATGTTGGTTCTGTCTACCCTGTGAGAAGGAATGTCCAACAAACGCGATTACAGTACAAATTCCTTTCTTATTGCGGTAGAGGTGCAGAAATGTTTACAGATACAGATTCTGAGTTAAATCAATGGTTGGAAATGTTGCGATCTCTTAACGAGGGCGATCGCCTAGTTGCGGTAAAATCTCTACAGCATCTAGGAGAAGACGCAGCAGTTGACGCTTTAATTATCGCTCTCGAAGACGAAAGCATCGCAGTACAAAAAATAGCCGTATCTGCACTTTGGGAATTAGCTAATCCTGTTGCTGTACCTGCTTTATTAAAAACCCTCGCTTCCCCAGATATAGAAGTTCGCACCGAAGCATTATCGGCTTTAGGTGAATTAGTAAATGCAGATGATTTACTGCTATTACTAGATGCACTACATCAAGAAAATATTAATCTCCAAGTTAACATTTTAATCTTATTGCGGAAGATACATGATGTCCAATCTCTACCTGCGGTGTTATCCTTTTTTGAATCTCAATACCCAGAACTGCGAGAAACTGCTATTACAACTCTGCGCTATTTAAACCAAGTACAAATATGTCCGCCAGCTTTATCATTGATGAATGATGCTGATGATAATGTTCGTCGTGCAGCAGCTTTAACTTTAGGACATTTAGCAGATAAAGAAATTGTAGAATTATTAACTCAATCTCTCATATCTGATGTTGATTGGCAAGTACGACGCAATGCAGCTAAATCTCTAGCAATTCACGCTAATTCAGAAGCGATTCCGGCTTTAAAAATTGCGCTAAAAGATGAACATTGGCAAGTGAGAAAGTTTGTTCTTCAAGTATTACAAAAAACGCCAGATAAAAATTTATTCCCTGATTTGATTAAAGCATTAACAGACGAATATTCTGATGTCAGAAAAGAGGCAGCTATAGCACTTGGTAATTTAGAAAATACTGATGCTTTAAATGCTCTTCAACAAGCACTAGATGATCCTGATCGAGATGTTTCTATTTATGCAGAAAGAGCAATTAAAAAAATAGGAAAATAACCTTTGACAAAAACCGATAATTAATAGACCGAATGCTTCACCCCTACTAAAGATGTACAAATTTGCTGCTGCTTGGGAAGAAGAAACAATAGTATTTGGTGCTTCTCGTCCTGGATATGCTGATCATCAGGTATATCATTGGATTGAGTTTATGAAATCTCAAGACATCCAGCGAGTTTGCTGTTTACTTAGTGAAAAACAGCTAGCTAATTATGATCATCTTTTAGATACATATCGGCAAGAATTTGGTAATCAACAAGTTTGTTGGACACCAATTGAAGATTTTCATTTATCTGATTTAGAAACACTCACACAAAAAATATTGCCTTTTTTGATCACAGCAGATAAACAAAATGAAAAAGTAGTTGTGCATTGTGCTGGTGGAATTGGCCGGACCGGACATATATTAGCGGCTTGGTTAGTTAGTGTGCGGGGATTTTCTAATCAAGATGCAATTTCTGCTGTTAGGAGAACAGGGAGAAATCCTTATGAAGCTGTAATGTTAAGTAAAAATTTGTTTAAAGTTGCAGAAGAATTGAATATGTTGCTGAATAATTGTCGTCTAGCATTTTTAACTAATTGATGAATATTGCTGAGTTTGTATGAAAAATCAGCAATTCCTACACAATTTACCATTGATAAAATAGGTGATCATCAAAATCATTGTAAAATTGCAACCGAGCCGTTCCCACAACTAAATTATTTGCCTTTTCACCAGCGGAAATAACGTGAACTCGATATTGATAAATACCTTCGCTGGTGGGATTATAAAAAGGTTTTAAAGCAAGAGTGATTGTTTGACTAGCAGGAACTGGTTGGTCAAAATTAACAATCATAGTTTGCGGTTGATTTGAACTCTTAGCTAGGGTAATACCTAGCTTTTCTTTTTGTCCACTAGTTTCTATAAAAGCAAAACTCTCTTTTTGATTAAATTCAATATTTTCTAAACCTTCTATTTGTGTAAAAACAACTTCTTGTAATTGCCAATTAGCTAGAGATTTTGGTAATTTGATTGTAAAATAATAAGTTGCGTCCCAAGAACCTGTTTGATTGTAAGTTGTTTTAGCAGTTAATAATGGTTTTGCTGGTATCCCGTAGGTAGTAGGCACAGATAGCAAAAATATTCCTGTACTAATAGCTAGGGTTTTACACAGAGTTTTAAAGCTGTTCATGTTTTTAGGATTTGATATTTTAAATTGGTTTTTCTATAGAAGCACATATCCAATTGTTTTGTTCATAAGTCAAGTTTAACTAGTAACTTTATTAAACATCAACTTTATAATTCAGTTCATGTTCATTCCCCGGTAGCCCTCGAAAACCCCAGTTATGCTTGGGTATCTCGAAAATCGTAATCTCTAAATCTTGCGGAGAAATACTCAGTGGTTGTAATCGTTCAAATAGCAGATGAATTAACTGTTTTTTAGCTTCCACACTCCGCCCTTCAAACATACTTAACTCAATAATAGTATAGTGGTCGCTACGTCCCGATGGGTAGTAAAAGTCTGATTTATCTAATGGAAAAAAGCGATGAAATCGCTTATCTGCCGGATATTGTAATGCCTCCATAACACAGGTATGAATAGCATCTGAAAGCTGCTGTTTAATCGGGTTCAAATAATCCTTTACTCCATAAATCTTGATCTGCGTCATACATCCTCCTTATTTCCAATTTTCCTACAACACTACCTTTCGCAACTGTGGAAAAACCTTAGACACCTTACTCAAAACATAATCTCCATAAGTACCACGAAAATCATGAACACTAGCTTTATCCCAGCGTTCCTCATGATCACTATTTACCACTGCACCTGATTTAATTGGTTTCACCTCAACATCAAAATTAGGATCAAAAAAGAATGGAAAGGAAAGGCGATTCCTAGCAGAAATATTCTTGACTCTGTGGGGTGTAGACTTATATAAACCTCCCGTCATGAGTTCCAGCATATCTCCAATATTACAAATAAATGAACCAGAAAGAGGAGGCACATCAATCCAACCTAATCTAGATTTAACTTGTAACCCTCCTGAATTATCCTGCTTGAGAATTGTCAAAATTCCATAATCTGTATGTTCACCAACACCCCATCTTGATTCACTCTTTGATACAGCCAAATCAGGAGGATAATTGAAAATACGAAATAATGTCAAAGGATTTGCGGTATAACGTTCAGCAAAGTATGATGCTTCCAATCCCAAGCTGAGGGAAATTCCCGCCATAAGATGATGTCCAAGTTGCGTCATAGCGTCCATATAATCCAACACTGTTTCACGAAAGAGGGGAATATTTGATGGGAATAAATTTGCACCGTGCATTGGTGTACTAGCTTTCACTAATGGGTGATTTGCTTCCAATTCAGTACCAAAATAAATACCTTCTTTTAAATCAGGTTTACCTGATGTCAGTTCACCCCCAACGGGAAAATATCCCCGCCATGCTTTACGAGCTAAAGCCATCTGAATTTCCATTTTTGTGACTAAATCTTGAGTAAAAAACTCTCGGCTAAGTTGTTCTAAACGTAGTTGTAAATCTTCATCTACACCATGTCCAATGATATAGAAAAATCCATATTCTTGGCAAGCTTGATTAATTTGAAGTGCAACTATTTGCTGCTGTTCATCTCCAGAGATTAAAGCACTAATATCTATTATGGGAACTTGTAATTTTGTCATACAAAATTTAACACTTTACTATTGATAAAATAGGTGATCATCAAAATTATTATAAAATTGCAACCGAGCAGTCCATATTTTTAGGATTTGATAACTATCACTATAGCAGGAGTCAGGAGTTAAGAGTCTCTTACCATATGGCTTTTACTGTAGATTCTGTATCTCGTTCAAGTGCATACCGCTATATACGCGATCGCTCGGCTTTAGTCTAAACTCCAATAAGTTACAATCTCTAATTAAAAATATATCAGATATGATATAGCGGTTATTGGTTGAGTGAAATACAAGAACTCCACCCCCAAACCCCCTCATCGCAAGCGATGAGGGGGCTAAGATGCACCTCATAAGAGCGGAAACCGCTGTATGTCAGATTTCTATGTTTTGAGAACTCATAAAACCTCGCAAATGTTGATGTCATTAAGAGAACTCCACAAAAAAATGATCCATCGTTCTTGTATTATTAGCGGGCAAGATGCCCGCACTACAAGGATTCTTGAATATTTCTTTAATTGGAAGTCTCTAAGGAACGTGGATTTATTAACTTACAATTCTTGCTAACGACAACCTAACTCAACATTAGATTACATCCATCAAGAGTTGCACTTTATTTAATTCTCATTCCTAAATGTTATTTCTGACTGATTGTTGTTGGAGTGATAGCTGCATATTGTTGGGGTGTCAGTGTTGCTTCCTTAACATTAACCTGTTTGGGAAGTACACCATTTTTATAGAAATAATCTGCAACTCTTTGTTGATCCTTAATTAATGCTGGAGAAATAGCTCTTAAACCGTAAGTGCGTCGTCTAATTACTACGTCCATCACCTCAGGAGGTAATTTTTGATATTGTGCAGTTAGTTCTGCGGTTTCTTTCGGATGTGCTTGCGCCCATTTTTGGATTTTATCAATTTCCTCAATAACTATCTTTAGCAATGCAGGATTATCAATTGCAAATTGTTTAATACCAACATAATAACCACCAGGAGAATTAATTCCTGTGGCATTTCTCAAAATCCTGACTTTACCTTCTTTTTCAGCCCGCGCTAGATGGGGATCTCCTGTTACCCAAACGGGAATTCTTCCTTGGAGAAATGCACTAGCAGCTTCTACATTAGGTAAACTTTGGACTTTAATATCACTATATTTCAAACCTACATCTTCTAAAGCTCTGAGGATGAAATAATGGGATGCGGAAGCTTTTTGGAAAACTACAGTTTGTCCTTTAATATCTTTGACGCTTTTAATGGGAGAATTTGGTGGTACTGCGATCGCACTTCCTTTACCACTTTCTTTAGTTTGTCGTGAACCAACAAGATAAACAATTTGAGCGCCCGCAGCTTGAGCAAAAATAGGCGGAGTTTCTCCCACAGAACCTATATCAACTCTACCAACATTCATAGCTTCCATTAGTTGTGGTCCTTGGGCAAATTGCGCCCATTCTATCTTCACTCCCAATGGTTCTAAACGTTTTTCTAAAACTTTTGTGATCCTGACTAAATCTCCAGCTTGTTGATATCCTACACGGATAACATTAGTTTTAATTCCAGGTTTTTTTGGTGCTTGAGCTATCTTAGTATTTGATATTTTAGATAGTTCTGTATCTACTACTTTAGATATTTTGGTATCCAATACTTTGGATATTTTAGTAACTGATATTTGGTTCGTAAGGGATTGGGTTACTACTTTTTCATTTGTGGATGTGCAACCTACTAATGTTAATGAAGTTGCTAAAGTTAATAATCCTGGAGCTAGTAATGATTTAACTTGACGCAATATATGACGAGGTTGAGTTTTAGATGTAGCGATCATAGATATTTTTGAGTAGTTGAAGATAAAATTGGTAATGAAAATGAGTAAGTTAATTCATAATTAAAAATTGAATTATGAATTATTAATATCAGTGATAAAACTATTAATGGAGGTTGCTAGTTAGATAGTGCGTCAGAACCAATTTTTGCCGAAAATTATCGTGTCTGACGCACCCTACAGACTACTTACAAAAGAAGGGAACAGGGAACAGGGAACAGGGAACAGATAAGAAACACTCATTTGCACCAGTTTAAATCTCAGTCAAAAAAAAGGTGTTTTTTAAGATGCGTAGCCCGAAAAAAACAGTGTCATTATTTCAATCTCATGTTTTTAAACATGAGTTTTTCCTGTTAGAAAGTTTCCCGTTCCCTGTTCCCTCTGAATTTGACATCAATAAACCGCAAATTTAAGCGGTATTACTTCCTAGCGACCAACACTTGCTAGATAAGCTTCAGCATCTTTTTCAATCGCTGTACCCCTGAAGAAATCACGATTGAGGCTGGTGTATAACTCTAATGGGTAAGTAGATAGGAAATGACGTAAATCATCTTCGCTAAAAATACCCCGTTCTACAAAGCTGTATGCGTTGGCAGTAACAGCAGTGATATCAGGCACATCCCAGTGACCGGAATCTGAACCTAAGAAGGCTTTTACTCTGTCACCATAGGGATTGGCTTTTTGATAGTAAGCATAGGCAACGCGGATGTCGTCTGATTCTGTGCCAAAGTAGAAATGATTCAAAAAGCGATCGCGCACATCTTCAGCTTTAGTAATTCCCGCAGCCGCAAATTCATTTAAATCACCAGGATCTTCAGGTGCAAAATATTTGCCGTGGAATCCTAAACCACTACCCAATTCTTCAAATCTGTCCTTAATTTCTGGACCACCATAAATAGCAAATAATTCCTGCAATATTTCCCGGTCAATATTACCAGGATGATTATTTTGCAAAATTTCAGGATTACGGGTTTCCCAATGCCAAATCAAATCGGTATATAGACTAGCACCCCAAGCTGAACCACCTTCCATGAAAGCAAATTTCAAGGTCGGGAAACGATGGGTAACACCACCAAAAAACAGGGCTTTGCAAAATGCTTCCGCAGCAGAAGCAAAGTGTCCAATGTGATTATACTGATAATTAGAAATTGAACGGCGGGAAGTCCAACCCATACCCGAAGCGTGGGTAGTAGGTACTACTTTCAACTCTACACATTTTGCCCAGAAGGGATCATAATCATAAGCACTATCTAAGGCAAAATTATCAATCCAAGTCGCTTCCCGTTGCACCTCTTCTGGGTATTTCTCGAAAGCAGGAATAGTCCGGGTTACATATCCAGGAATTTGAATTGCTTTGAGTCCCAGAACATTCACCGCATATTCTAATTCTGCAATTCCTTCTTCTGGTGTATTTAGAGGAATAGTCGCAATAGGAGTTAAACGGTCAGCATAGGGACGGAAGATATCTGCATGATAAGTGTTAGCAGCACGGCAAACTGCTCTCCGCATTTCGTCGTTCTTAATTTGCGGTGCTAAGGTTGCCAAATTAGGATAAAGGACAGCAAAATCTGTCCCCGCTTCTTGCAAACGTTCATGCAGTAGCTTAGGTAAACTAACTGTAGCTAGACTCAAAGTGTCCTTTGTGGGACGACCCCAAAAAGGAGGACGTGCAGACCGATAAGCGTGGCGTTCTTCTGGAGTTTGTTGAAACCAACGATAACGACCAGCACCTGGTAAATGCTCTTTGAATTTATCAGCAATTTCTGCACCACCCACTTCTGCTAAATAATCCAGAAAAGCAGGTTCAAATTCCTGGGTATGCACATCAGTATCAATGATGGGATAACCTAATTGCTCCCGAATTTGGGCTGAACGAGTTTTTTTTGTGGGACGTTCTAGGGAAATTGTCATAATTATTTCTCCACAATTATGTGACTATTTGCCGTAAATCTTTGACCAAAACTGCACTAACAGATATCTATTTCAGTTGTGTTACAGCCAATAAAACTAACCCTATGAAATTCAAATGCAATAACTTTGCTAGGCGAAAGAAAACCAAACGCCAAAAGATATCTGCAATCAATTTTTCGTTGACAGCTTTAGTTTAATTGTCAGTATCACGTGTCAAAGAATATGAGTGGTTAATTCGTGCAGTAATGTACCCAAAACCTTAAACTACTGTTTATCTACCGATTTACCGTAGATTAATAGTATGATTACATAAATCTAATGAAAAAACAAGTAGCTACTAAAAAAAAATATATGATATAGCAGAAGGCAATAACCAAGAGTGAAAACCTTGTTATTTATAGGTTTCAATGATTAATAATGTCCTAATTATCCTAGCTACAGCTATGGACATCTCCAGAAATTAAATATCCGTGACAAAAAAAGGGAATAGATGAGAAACTAAAAACTAAAGTTTCACCAGTTTAAAGCCCAGTCAAAAAAAAGATGTTTTTTAAAGATGTGTAGCAAGAAAAAAACAGTGTCATTATTTCCATCTCATGTTTTTAAACATGAGTTTTTCTGTTCCCTGTTCCCTCTGAATGAAAAAAGTCTTTTATAGAAATTACGTATTGATAATCAAGATTAAATATATATGTATCGTGTGAAAACCATATCTTCCGTAGGGGTAAAGCTCAATGCTAAACCCCTTCTATCGTAATAAGGAGAGAAAAATCATCTTATTAATCAGCAACGTCCATCTCTCAAATTAATTTTTCGATTTTTTACCTTTCTTCAATACAATTGCTTTCACTGGTTTACCATCTTGAAGAGAATCAGTAGGATTAGTAATTAACTTAGCATTAGGAGTTAAACCAGAAACTACTTCCACCTGAGTACCATAGTCCCGTCCAAGCTCTACTTTTTTGTATTTAACTTTGTTTTCTTTGGTTACAGTAGCTACTTGTACACCATCTGCATTAATCACTAAAGTGTTAGATGGGACTAATAAAGGTGGATTAGCACGTTCAGTTTTAAACTTTACTTCAGCATACATTCCTGGACGCAGTACATTATCTGCATTCTGGACTTCAATTTCAGTTACAAGGGTATTAGAAGTAGCATCTAAAACATCAGCGGTGCGAATCACTTTACCAGAAAAAGATTTTTTCGGTAGTTCACGAACACTCACAAGTGCAGTTTCTCCAGTGTGAATTGATTGCACAAAAGCTTGGGGAACGTTAATGCGAATACGTAAATTATCTGTCTGAGCAATCTTAAATAGCCAGGAATTTCCACTATTGTTATTACTACCCGCAGAAATTAAAGCTCCTATATCTACGTTGCGAGCAGTAATTACACCTGTAAAAGGAGCAATTATTCGTTTAAAGGATTGTAAAGCATTTATTCGCTGTAAATTTGACTGACTAACATTTCCAGTAGCAGTAACCGCATTAATATTAGCTTTTTGAGAGTTAATTGCTGCAAGGGCAGTATTCACATTATCTTCATCTGATTTAACGCGAGCCGCTATTGCATCTACATTAGCTTTGGCTGCATTAAAAGCTGTCCGTTTTTCATCAGCAGCTTGTTTAGCTACTGCTCCTTGCTGTTGAAGTGATTGCCAACGCTGCCAAGTTTGCCGTGCTAATTCTAGGTTACTCCGGGCTTGAACTAATTCAGCCTGTCTAGCTTTGACATTAGCTTTTGTTTGCGAAAGATTACTTTGCTTTTGGACTAAATCTGCTTGAACTTGAGCCAGATTAGCTTGAGATTTTGCGATTTCTGCATTAGCTTGTTGAACATCTTGATCAGTTTCCGGTGCATCAATCACAGAGAGCAACTGACCTGCATTAACGCGATCGCCAATATCCACTAATCTCTTTTGTAAATAGCCACTGGTACGGGCATAAATTGTAGTTTCTTGACTAGCTTGAATAGTGCTAGGTAAGACTAATTCTGTAAATTTTTCTGCCAACTTGGGCTTAATTACATTAACTGTGGGAACTTTTGCTTTTGTAGATTTAGCGAAAGCATTTAATTCTGATTGCCGTTGTAAGCGAGGGATAATCCCAATTGCTAAAAGCCCAGTGACAACAAAAGTAGTCGTAGCAATAATGGTGATATAATTGATGCGACTTTTTTGGTTTTTTGCTGTGATTGATGTGAGTTCAGAATTATCAACTTGGGTGTTTTCTTGGGTATCCATATATAGAATTCCTATTTGAATTTTTGATCTATGAAAATGTAAATAGCAATACGCTTTAGTTAAGCCTAACGATGAATAACTTCCTTATTACTTTCCAATAATCCCTCACTTGCAAATTTACCGTTATTTTTTTTAATCACACGAGTTCTTGGAAATTTTGAAGCATTTCATGACTAGGTTATTTTCATTTAACAGCAACATTATAAACTTCTTGCTGTAAATCAACTTCCACAATATAAGGTTCAATTGGACGCTTAAATAAAATCATTTCTTCTGCTTCATCTTTTTTCAAATTCACATGACAAAACCACTCTTCATTATTCTTATTTGGATAATCCAACCGATAATGATATAAACCCCAACGACTTTCCCGACGATATAAAGATGCTC
>NZ_JADEWA010000391.1:0-5214 GCF_015207865.1 Dolichospermum sp. LEGE 00246 | reverse complement strand
GGCTAAATATGATAATTTAATACCAGAAATGTAACTTGAGTAATTTTTTACTATACTTAGGGCTTACTGAGTAAAAATATAACCGCCTCTCAGTAAGCGTTTCACGGATTTTGAGAACAAAAAAGTGCAAGGCTATGGCATTTAGATCCTCAAAATCCTTGCATTTCCATGAAAAATCAGGGGGTGAGTTTGGAAACCAATCTCCCAAACCACCATTTTTTACGCTATGTGGCATCTAGGTTTGCTTTGGGTACTTATTCAACAAACCCTACACAGCTAATTTTATACTAGTTAACAAAATTAGTCAACTTCTTGGATTATGGCTGTAAAACAAAATAAAACAAAAAGAAGACGAGGTGTCCTTTTATCTCCTCAAGGACTACAACGTCTACAAGAAGCTATATCCTCTTGGGAGGTTATAGAAAACGAAGGCCAACGCCTCTCCTTAGAGGATTTAGCTGACCAAACAAAACTTTCTGCTAAAACTCTTAGCCGCTTATGGTCAGCTAATAAAGGTGTAGACCAAAAAACTTTAAAATTATGTTTCAATACGTTTAATCTAGAACTTTATCAAGAGGATTACATCTTCCTTAAGGAAGATAATGAAACGAAAATATTAGATTGCTTATCAAATAGTATATGTCTACAAACAGAAAGTCCGTTTTTATGGTCCTATCCTGATGGACCAGTACCGTTAGATTCTCCCCTATATATTGAACGTCAACCGATAGAAGAATTAATGTACCGAGAGGTGACTCAAGCAGGTTGTGTAATTAGAGTTTTCGCCCCTGCACAGATGGGTAAAACTTCTTTGATACTACGTCTTTTGTCATTTGCAGATGCACAAGGATATAACACTGTAAATTTAAGTTTTTCCCAGATAGATGCTTATTGCTTAACTGACTTAAATAAGTTTTTGCGTTCTTTTTGTAGCCAAATTGCCATAAAACTAGGTATGGCTCCCAATATTAATGATCATTGGGATGAAGATGTGGGTTATAAGTTAACCTGTAGCCTTTACTTCCAGCATTATATTCTCAAGGAGAGTAATAACCCTCTGGTTTTGGTGTTGAGTGAAGTTGAACGATTTTTTGAATATCCTCAAGTTGCTCAGGAATTTTTTGCTTTGTTGCGTTGTTGGTACGAAGAATCACGACAAAATAATTTATGGAAAAATTTGAGGTTAGTAGTTGCTTATTCAACAGAACAGCATTTTTGTTTAGATATTAATCACTCTCCGTTTAATATTGGACTACCTGTCCGTTTACATGAATTTACTCAGCAACAGGTAGAAGAATTAGCTAGGCGATATGGACTAAGGTGGACTGCTGGTAACGAGTCGGCACAATTGATATCTCTTATTGGTGGTCATCCAGCACTGACGCAACTTACTTTGTATTATCTTAGCACTGGGGCTATTACTTTATCGGACTTGGTCAAAGAGGCGATCGCCAATGGTGGAATTTATCGCTATCACTTGCAGAAACATTGGGTAAAACTTTTAGCTAATCCTGATTTAATTAGGACATATACTGAAGTTGTTACCACTAAGGAAAGTCTGGTTATTGATCCTATCCATGCTTATCAACTGGAAAGTTTAGGATTAATTACCTTTGATGGCGATCGCATATTACCCCGTTGCCAACTCTACCGGACTTATTTTGCCAAGCAATTAAGTAGTAAGACAGAGTTAATTACACAATGTCATTGCGTTAGCGTTGCGTGGCGTTAGCACTATGGAACGAAGTGAAATGAACTGCCCCATCTTACTTCGTCGAAGATGGGGTTTCTACATCCCCTTAAAAAGTATTAGATGAAACCAGAAATTTCCAAAAACCTAACCCCCCAGCCCCCCTTCCCTACCCTATCGTGTACACACAAGTTAAATTACCCCCCTTATAAAGGCTACGGTGTACACACAAGTGGTATCTGCAAAGGTTTCAGGCGTTATAGACCCCTGAAATTGCAATACTGTTCGGTTAACGAAAATTTCCACGTAAACAACCTATTGTATAAAACCAACAAATTATTGAAAATGTTGGGTTTCGTTCCTCAACCCAACCTACGTATTTTTGTTTTTTAGTCTTAACCGAACAGTATTGCCTGAAATTGTCATTACGAGCGCGAGTAATTACATAATCCCGTGGTTTTTGCGATTCCTAGGTCGCGCTTCGCGATCGCTTCGTTATTCCTCCTCTGTGGGAGACGCTATGGGAAATTATAGGGATTAAAAGATTGGGCGGATTAGGTTGTTTGCTATGATAAAAGTTACTAAAATCCGTGAAATCAGCGCAATCCGTCTAATCCTTGATTCAGACCTTTTTCCCCGCGTCGGGGAGAGGTTTGGAGAGGGGTTTATTTATACATTAAAAACTTTTCAAACACCCTCTAACAAAAGACTACACAATTCATCTATTTTTTTACTATTTTGAGCAATCATCTGTTGGGCTGCTGCTTGTAGCTGGCGAGTATTTCGTAAAGTTGTTTTATCTATTTCTTCTAGTTCTGCATCTAAAAATGTTTGCAACCGATAATAAGAACTTTTATTTTTTTGATTACTAGATGCAAACAACCGTTCTAATTCTCCAGCCACAACTTCACTACTACCATCAAACATAATATTTAAAAGTGGTCTTCCCCATTGCAAAAGTCCCCAATTTTTGACTTCATTGTAAGGATAAACACTTGTTAGCGAACCTGTACCTAGAGAAACCACTAAAATATTTTCTGTATTCAGAACCCTGTTTGCTTCTTGTTTACTACTAATTTTTGCTTCAGAAATAGCTAACTGGGATGGATTATTAGCAAAAACTCCTCCATCTACTAAAGTATAAAAACCATTAGTATTATGAGCAGTGGCAATGCGATGGGGAGGAAAATAAGTGGGAGTAGCACTGGTGGCTAATGCTGCATCTAAAAGCGAAAATCCTGCACATAAATTGCGAAATCTTTTAGATTCTATTTGTTGTTTTTCCCGTTTATTGGTAAATAATATTGGGATGCGTTGCTCGATATCATAACTGGTGACAAAAACTTCTTTCAGATTATTTTCTATCAGACTATCACCAAAATACTGTTTGAGAATTTCTACTCTGCTGGTAGAAGCATATTTTGGCTGAAGAAATATATCTTCTAAAGGTCCAAGTAACTTTTCAAATAATGGCTCATAAAATATTTCCACTCCATACTCAATAAATAGTTGTGAGAGATCCGCAGCCGTGTATTCCGCCTCGGTTAATTTATCAGATGTTTCTGTATTTAATCTGGGTTTAGTTAATCCCAGTGCTAAAATTCCACCAGTAGAAGTTCCAGTAATTAAATCAAACAAACTAAATATAGGTTTTTGTGTTCGCTTTTCAATTTCTGCTAGAACAAGTGCAGGGATAATACCGCGAATACCACCTCCATCAATGGCAAGTATTTTATATTTTGGTTGGGCTGTTTTATTGATATTTTCTTGTGATTCCTGTGTAGATAATGGGAGTAGAATTTGGATATTAATAGGTGATTCTACTTGGTTTATTGTGGTTTCTTGCTGTTGTGAACTAATAGAATTCTCAGTGGGAATTTCTGCTTGATCAGATGATTCTCCTAGAAAGGGAATTTGTGCTAAATTCCAACTAGGATCACCATAAAAATTTCCCTGATAAGATTCTCCAATTTGGTTTTTGACTATTCTTCCTGCTCCTTCATCTAATTTCCAATAGGCAACTAATCCTTCTTCATCCCCAACTATTAGCCCAGAACGATGGGCTTGAATTTGTTCCTGATTACATGGATAATTCCAGACACTAATATGAGCTAATTGTCCTGAAAAATATATATTATTGTGTAAAGTTCCCCCCAGAGTGATCGGACTTGTGGCTTTATTTAACGCAGAACCTGTAAAATATTCTATATATTGATTATGATCAAGATATACGGTAAGATCACCTTGATTAAAAACAATAGCAAAAAAGTGCCATTCTCCAATGGTTAATTCTCTATTACCCAGGGTTTTGATAAATTTGCTCAATTGTTCATCAATGTAAATATCTAAATTTCCTGTAGGACTAACACCAACTTCAAAATTATCACTGTATCGGTCTGAAGAACGGGCAAAAAAGACATTGCGTGTTCCATAAGTAGTAGCTTGTTTAGTGAGATGATGGGGATTAACCCATCCTGAAACTGTAAAACCTGAAGTACCCTGGGATAAAACCAGATCAGGATCATTTTTGACAAAATCTATGTAATCATGTTGACCATCAAAGGTCAAAACTAATTGTTCAATTACTTTTTTTACCACGGAATTTTTATCTCCAATTATTCAGTTTACAAACGGGAAAGAGTGAATAAGTAATTGGACAAAAATATTTACAGTCATTGCGAGGGCAGGGAAGCAATCACAACCCTTGGAATTGCTTCATTTCACTTCGTTCCACATGGCTAACGCCACGCTACGCTAACGCAATGACATTGTGTAATTAATTCTGTCTCACGACTTATAAAAATCCTGCAATTACTTCAATTCTGATTGGATAGTATAACATTAGTTCTTGGCGTGTAAGTAATTGGACAAAAATATTTACAGTCATTGCGAGGGAAGGGAAGCAATCACAACCCTTGCGATTGCTTCATTTCACTTCGTTCATTCATGTGATGGTAAGTTTGTACTTGTAGGGTGCGTCAGACCCAATAATTTGGTAAAAAACAGATTTCCTCTATCTAACGTGGTTGGTGAGATTCTTAACTGTCTTAACAGTTGTCTTAAATGTTTAAACTGCTATTGTATTTTATGGCTAAACCTGAGATTATACTCGAAATAGCTGGAAGCTAGACTTTCTTATCATACAAAGAAAATAAAAAAATGGGTCAGAAACTGCAATACCTTAGAGGATGTTTGAAAAGTCGTATACCGTAATTTTCATCACATTGTTACCCCCCTTTCCCCTTATAAAGCTACGGTGTACACACAAGTTATCGCATCACCATTATTCCTCAAATTACCCTACCCTAACCCTCCCCGATGCTTTGGGGAGGGAACTGGATTCTTGTTTCCCCCCTTTGCATCAGGGGGATTAATGGGGGTAATTATAACTTGTGTGTACACGATAGCCTTGTAAAGGGGGGAAACAATAAATATCTAGTTCCCTCCCCGATGCTTTGGGGAGGGTTAGGGTGGGGTAAAAAATATTTGATACATCAACCATAACTTTTCAAACACCCTCTAGG
>NZ_JADEWA010000390.1:0-5253 GCF_015207865.1 Dolichospermum sp. LEGE 00246 | reverse complement strand
AAGATACAGTTTCCATTAATTCCACTTCTTATAAAAGAAGCGATTAAACAGTTTTTTCTATACTCTGGAACAATTTATAAAGTGTTTCCATTAATTCCACTTCTTATAAAAGAAGCGATCCCCTATCCACGTTCAAAGTTCTAGGAGCAATTTAAGTTTCCATTAATTCCACTTCTTATAAAAGAAGCGATAGCGATCATTATAAACCCATACAGAGCCTAATGTCCAGATGCCATTTGCGACGGGGTATCAATTGAGGGCTGCTTTTAGAAAATAAACAGGCAATCAAAACCCCTGAAACCTTTATACAGAAAGACATCGGCCGGGTTAACGGAAACATCAGCATTTGCGCCATTGACCTGACCCCGCCGCCAACAAATCATCACCAATAAATAAATTCGTCATTCGCATGAAATCACTTGTATAAATTTTCTGTGTGATTTAACTTAAAAAAGTACAATTAATACCGAATCCCAACTAAACCATGTATATTTCTAATCGTGCTGCCTTAGTGCGGAACTTAGCCGTTGCATTTCTCAATGGGACAATTACACTGATTATTTTGCTAATAGCACCTTTAGGACTAGCAGCAGTAATTATCAATACTATCTTAGTTAGCATCGCCACCTTTGCCAATGCCACAGCCGGAGATAGTGTTGTGCGTTTCTTGCAACCATCCCAAATCAAAACCATGATAGCAGAAATCATGTCCCAACAGTCACAAATCACAAAAGATTAATCATAAATCTCAGAATAACATAATCTTTAGTTTATATATATGCGAACCCTTTATGTTTCTCGCCAAGGCTGTTATATTAGCCTCAAAGCTGAAACCTTAATAGTTAAACAAGGAGAAATAGTACATGGTGAAGTTCAATTACCACTACTAGAACAAATATTAATCTTTGGTAAATCACAAATTACCACCCAAGCCATTCGTACCTGTCTTTGGCGAGATATACCCATTGCCTATTTATCTCGGATGGGATACTGTTATGGAAGATTAATGCCAATTGAGCGTGGTTATCGTCGCCTATCTCGTTATCAACAAGAGTTAACAGCAATTGATAAATTGATAGCAGCTAGAACAATTATTCAAGCCAAATTAAAAAATAGTCGCACCTTTTTACAACGTCAGCAACGCCGTAATCCCTCCCAAACGGCTGAAATTACCATTAAAAGTTTAGAAGTATTAGCGCAAAAAGCCGGGGAAGCAGAAACTATCGAGCGTTTAATGGGTTTAGAAGGTGCCGGTGCTGCACAATATTTTAACGCTTTTGGGGAATGTTTAAATAATCCTGATTTTGTCTTTTTAGCCCGTAGTCGTCGTCCCCCAGGAAACCCAGTAAATGCCATGCTTAGTTTTGGTTATCAAATTTTATGGAATCATCTACTAACACTAATTGAACTCCAAGGATTAGACCCCTATTATGCTTGTTTACATCAAGGAACAGAACGCCATGCAGCATTAACTTCTGATTTAATTGAAGAGTTTCGCGCCCCAATTATTGATTCTTTGGTACTGTGGTTAGTCAATACCAAAATCATGAACATTGACAATGATTTTGAATATCATGATAGCGGTTGCTACTTAAATAATTCGGGCAGACCTAAATATATTAAATACTTCTTACAACGCCTAGAAGAAGAAGTCCAAAATTCTGAAGGAGAGAAACAACCACGTTGGGATTTAATGACACAGCAAATCAAGGCTTTTAAAGACTTTGTTTACCAGCCAAGTAAACTATATAAACCCTATCAAATCCGTTAATGTTATTGTATGTAATAGTATATGACATTACTTGTGACAAAAGACGTAAAAAAGTCTCTGATTTATTAGAAGGATATGGTCAAAGAGTTCAATATTCAGTCTTTGAATGTATTCTTAATCAAACCAAATATAGTGAATTGCAAAAAAGACTCCGCAAGCAAGTAAAATCTTCCGAAGATAGTGTCAGGTTTTATCCATTAAGTAAACATACATTCAACCAAATTGAAACTTGGGGAGAACCACCAGTTACAGAACTTCCCGGTTCTACTATCATCTAAATCAGATCCCCGACTTCTTTAAGAAGTCGGGGATCTTGTTACATCTAAGAGGTTGTTTGAAAAGTATTAGATGAAACCGATAATCTCCAGAAACCTAACCCCCCTTCCCTACCTCTCCCTAGTAAGTAATTGGACAAAAATATTTACAGTCATTGCGACGGAAGGGAAGCAATCACAACCCTTGGAATTGCTTCATTTCACTTCGTTCCACATGGCTAACGCCACACTACGCTAACACAATAACATTGTGTAATTAATTCCGTCTCACTACTCACAAAACGGCATAAATAAACCAACCATTCTAAATCCTCCAAAAGCCTATACTGTCTTCATTGTGACTTTTGACTTTTGACTTTTGACTTCCGCCTTGCGGTACTAGCCCTCTCCTAAAAGGCTATCGTGTACACACAAGTTAAATTACCCCCCTTAATCCCCCCGATGCTTTGGGGGGAAACAATAAAAATCCAGTTCCCTCCCCTTTACAAGGGGAGGGTTAGGGTGGGGTAATTTGAGGAATAATGGTGATTCGATAACTTGTGTGTACACCGTAGCTAAATCAGATCTTGTTCTTGTTAGCGATTTTTCAGAGAAGGGAAATTTTTCCCACCTAATTCAATTTGTCCAGTCACACACCCAGCCTTTAACCTATTTACTAAATACTCCAAATCATTAGCAATAAAATTTGTCCCATGATCTGGTTCTACTAAGCTAATTAAATTGACATCACTGATTATTTGATCACCTAAATCAGCAATTCCTAAAAAGTTGAAAACCCCTGATTCATAAGTTCCACAAGGTACAGAAGGATTATTCATCCCCACACAATATTCCTTTTCTTGAAACCAATCAACATCAGGATAACCATGAAAGTGAACAATTGGCGCACCATTAGCAATTAATTCTGGTGTATATAAAGCCGCAGCCAAACTAATAGCTAACATCACATAGATATCATAGGATGGTTTAATATCTGCTTTTTGTGCATTACTTCCTAATGGTAATTGCAGATGTAATTTATCTTGTAAACCAATCCGCAGAATATCAGTATCAATGCTTAAATCTGTCTTATTTGCCCCAGAACGAGAACTAACTAGCCAAATATCAGGTATTTGCTTAAATCTATTTTCGGCGTTGATATTTAGTTTTATATAACGTCTACCTTGTTCATTTTGGCGAAGTTCATAACTACTAAATCCCGCTACAGGTAATAAATTATCCCATTCATCAATAGTGATTTCTGGCTTACCTACATAATGAGGAGGTTCAGCATAAGCCACAAAACCATAAGATACTCCTGTTCTGCCATTCACAATGACATTCACAATATCTCTATGGGATTTTCTTTTAACAACTTCATCTAATTTAAACCCAGCCGGAAATAATCCTGTAGATGCTAAATCTTGCCCTAATTTAATTAATTTTCCAGCATAGCTTGATAAGTGAGGATTATATTCTCCTATTTCAAAACGACTAATTAATAATGGAGTAATCGGCACAAATACTTTAGGAATCAGTGATTTTAAGGCAAAGTTCTCCACTTCATGGGGGGCAAAATTAGAATCAGAAAGATTCATATTCAGAATTGAAAACTTTTCATGAGATACACCAATCACAATTTCTGAAAAAGTTTTCACCAATGTATTTATGCCAATGCGAATTTTTTCTGGATAGGGTGTAATTGGACTAACAAATTCATCATCTATATCAGTTAAAATTATTACTTGTGTATTTGTTGGATCTTCAACATATTTGGCAGCATGATCTTCAGCCCAACTACTTAACTTAGCAATTTGTACAACGGACATTTTTTGTTTTTCTTTCAGCCATGTATAAGATAACTTATACCAAGTTTCCGCGACAAATATTCCTAATTTTCTTAACCATGAATTTGGTCTTTCTACATCTATTACAGCATCAATATCCGCTCTAACACTCTGCATTTTCAAAGATTTATGCCAGTTAATAACGGGAATTTTAATGGTATGTTTCAATTCCGTTGTTGCTTCTTTCCAAGGAATTACCTTCACCCCATGCTTTTGGAGATAAAATATTAATTGTTGGCGAAATCTGACAATAACTTGATTATCATAATTATCCGGTAAGGGTCTAAAAGTCACTTTTAAGTTCTCAGCCATAAACTGAGGATTAATAACTGGAGTTTGATATCCCGTGGGTGACTCTCCAGAAAACCCACCAATTAATTTACCAATAGTTTGTAAACTAATACCTTGCATTAAAGGTTCATGAACATAGTCATTAGTAACATTCATTTCCTGAATTAATGCTAAAATATCTTCTTTATATTTAGCTATTTCTATTTGTATTTCTGGAGTAATTACACCCTTGGGAGAACGAATATTCAGTTTGCTATTTTCTGACCAAAATAATACACCTTGTTGAGTGAGTTTTGCTAAAATTTCCGCTGCGTTCATCACAAAATCTCCCGTGTTGAAAAATAGGAATTTAGAAAAGAGGACACCTGGCTTAATTAGGCTACCCTAATCTAGCAAAGTGTCCCAATAATCAAGGAGGAAAAACTGGTTTGTCAGTAATTAAACAGAATTTGTAGAGGTTATATCTGGATAATTTCTGACTGAGAATTTTCTAATTCTTCAGATAATCTGAGAGAAAGTTCTTCAATGGTGGGATAATACCAAAGGTGGATAAGTGACAATTTGAATCCCAAAAACTTTTCGGCTTTACTAGCGATAACTATGGTTTGTGCTGAGTCTAAACCGTAACTATCTAAAGGTTCACGAATATTTATTTCTTCTGGATTAACTCCCAGTAAAGAGGAAATTTCCGCAACTAACCAAGCTTGTATTTTAGTAGCGTTATCTTGGTTTTCTGAGAGAGAATTAGAGATATTGTTATTCATTTATGTACCTACTGGTATTAAGTAACGCGATGAGACTTTCATGATAGAATCAATGCAATGATCAACAAGTCTTTCCATAGTTTGCTGATTAAGTGAAGGTTGAGAAAAGACAAAATTTAGGGTCATTTTTTCCTGAAAAGTAGCAGCGTGAACAATAAACATTCCTGCATATAAAGCATGAGAACCAACAAAACTGATTTCCTCTAGTTCTAATTCTCCATAAGTATGGGGAATATTGACTTTACCAAGATTGGAAACTGAGACTGTAGGAGATACTTGATTAGGGAATAGTAAAGAAAAATTTATCAAATATTTAGCTAGATATA
>NZ_JADEWA010000389.1:0-5256 GCF_015207865.1 Dolichospermum sp. LEGE 00246 | reverse complement strand
ACCTCTATTCAATTTGTTATTGTGATTTCTCTTTCTCAAATGCAGTCTTCAGGGTTTTGTGAATTTTAGATTTTAGATTTTGGATTGATAAGTCCAATCTAAAATCCAAAATCCAAAATCATCAGGCTTTCCTGGTGTCTATGGCGCGGTGGAACCACACTGATCCCTTCCCGAACTCAGAGGTGAAACGCTGCTGCGGCGACGATAGTTTGGGGGTAGCCCCACGTGAAAATAGCTCGATGCCAGGTCTATTTTTTCAAATAAAAAACCCCTCTCTACGAAATAATGGAGAGGGGTTTTTGTTATATTGGCTGAAAATAATTACAAAAGTCATCAATTTCACAGAAAGATGTATTTTTACCAAGATTTTATTATTCGTAGTTGGCAAAAAGATGACCTTACTTTGGCTGCTACAGTTATTAGTTCTGTACTATCAGAATACGGTTTACCTTGGCAGCCGGAAGAAGCAGACAAGGATGTATTACAAATAGAAATATATTATTTAGCAACCGGTGGAGAATTTTGGGTAGTTGAACACCAAAGTCAGATTGTCGGAACTGCCGCATATTATCCCATCAATCGTGGGGAAAAAGCTGTAGAAATTAGAAAAATGTATCTGTTACCAAGAGTGCGCGGTTTAGGATTAGGAAAATATTTATTACAACAATTGGAAATAGCTATTGCTTTGCGGGGATTTGAGCAAATTTGGATTGAAACTGCCAGTATTTTAACTGAAGCTGTTAAACTCTATGAGAGTAATGGTTATCTACCAACAACAGGTGTAGAAACCAGCAGATGCGATCGCATTTATGTAAAATATCTATGATCAAGATATTTCAAAATTTACTTAATCTTTTTCTTAAATCTTCTTGTCCGTTGTGTCAACGTTCTACGCAGAAGGAACTTTGTCCATATTGTATTCAGCAAATCCAAAGTTGTCATAAGCAAAATCCCGCTTATTTATGGAAGCAACCATTACCCATATTTGTGTGGGGAAATTATGGTGGCGCTGTTAAAAGGGCGATCGCTGCCCTAAAATATGAAAATCAACCACAAATTGGTTATGCTTTAGGAGAATGGTTAGGGGAATCATGGTTATTACATTCACCTCAACCACAACAACAGGTTTTAGTTGTTCCTATTCCTATGCACCCCAAAAAACAAAAACAACGCGGTTTTAATCAAGCTGCATTAATAGCGGCAGGTTTTTGTAATGTGACGGGATACAAATTGAAAGTCCATGCTTTAGAACGCATTAAGGAAACTGAAGCCCTATTTAATTTGTCCCCAGTCCAAAGACAAGAGAACTTAGCAGATGCTTTTGTTCTTGGTAAAGATTTGCGTCGTCGTCCCTATATACCAATATTATTAGTAGATGATATTTATACTACTGGTACCACTGTTAAAGCTGCTGTCAAGACATTTGAACAACATCAAATTACAGTCTTGGGTGTAGCTGCTGTTGCCACGACAAATAAATAAAAATAAAGCTATATTAGATTAGTTACCCGATATTTGAGGGAACAGTATTTTTTTTATGAAAAAGATTTTTGCAGTAGGTTTAAGGCAAATTTTAATTATTCCTATCACATTACTAACAATGGGAATATGGATCAAAACAGCCTCAGCACAAAATAAGTTATATAGCCCTATTCCATTAACTAATTTGACGGAAATTTCTGATACCCTATCAAACAAAGATATTCCCACAGGTCAAGGAGGATTTGCTCGTGATTATTCAATTAAATTAAATCAGGGTGATAATTTATCTATTGATTTGTCATCGGAAAACTTTGACAGTATGATTACACTATTAGCCCCTAATGGTTCAACAGCAGGAGAAAATGATGATGCTCCTGATGGTACAAGTAATTCTCTATTATTTACCCGGATTACAGAATCAGGAACTTATATTGTGCGGGTTCGCTCTTTTGGAGAAACTGGGGTAGGTAAATTTAAACTCAAGGTCACAAAACTGCAACCAGTTAAGTAGATAGGGGTGAAAACCCAAGTTTTCAAGATGGATGGGGTATAGTTTAATTATACTCAAAACGGCTAGAAGCTGGACTTTTTTATCATACAAAGAACAAGTTCAAAGCCTCTCCAGTATTAAATATTATTCCTTAACCCTCTCCTCTTAGGAGAGGGTTAAGGAGAGGTTTACCAGAGGGGTTTCATATTTGGTTAAACTATGAACCGTTTTCAGTATAATTGGAGCTTTAGGTAAAACCCATAACCCGCCTGGGAATGAATTCCCAGTCTCATAGCAGAAGTCATCTGAAGATGACTAAATAACCGAGAAATTTTTGAGTAAACTTTAGTTTACTTTGGTTATTAGCCCTGAAATTCATGGGTGGGTGTGGAAGCCAACAAATAAGCCATCTGTAGGTTAAGTTGACACCAATGTTCCCTTACAAACAACAACTAATAGCCAATTCCGCATTTTTCAGCAGCGTCTCCTTATCAAGGGTTGAAACTGGATATTGAGGAGTTACCTGTAATAACTTTTCCACCCTCTCCCGCGCAGCTTCCACCACTCCTACATCCAAAGTACCATTATTCAAACTAGCAGAGAAATCTTCAGCTATTTTATATGTTCGTTCTAAAGAAGAGGAATTGATATTTCGAGAAACTATAAATAAATCACAACCAGCATGAAAAGCCCGCGCAATCGTTCCTGATTGCATAAAGATATCAGATACAGCTTTCATATCTAAATCATCAGAAACTACCACACCTTGGAAATCTAACTCTTCTCGTAAAATATCATTCAAAATGATTTTAGATAAAGTTGCTGGTACTTCTGGATCAATTTGTGGAAACAAAATATGCGCCGTCATAATTAACGGAATTTGTGACTGAATTAATGTTTGAAAAGGTATCAATTCCCGATTTCGCAAATCTTCCCGACTCAAATTTAAGATTGGTAATTCCAAATGGGAATCTGTGCTAGTGTCTCCGTGTCCAGGAAAGTGTTTAGCAGCACCTAAAATCCCTTCTTCCCGTAATCCTCGGTAATATTCTCCCACGGCTTCACTAGTGGTTTCTGGTGTAATTCCAAACGCACGAGCGCCAATAATCGGGTTTTGGGGATTAGAGAAAATATCGGCAACTGGGGACCAGGAAAGATTAATTCCCAGAGATTTTAATTCTAGTGCTGTGGCTTTGGCAACTTCATAAGCATGGGACTGCAATAAATAAGCTTGAGGAAAGCGGGTAATTGGTAAAGGTGTCCGCACAACCCGCCCACCTTCATGATCTAAAGTAGTAAATATGGAGTCACGCTCAGTATATTGGCGAACTTCATCAATGAGGTTTTTAAACTGTTCTAACCAAACTGGATATTTTACACCGTCAAGAAAGTTTTTGGCAAAAAAGATGACACCAATGGGTTTTAGTTCATTTAACGCCCGTTTATCATCATCATTTAAACTTGTCCCGGAAATACCCAGAATTAGATGATTACCAAAGCTTTGTGATAGTTGGGATATTGACATAATTAGTTTGATATCAATAAAGGATAAAGCCTTTTCTACTTTATCCTTCCAGCAGGGTTATTTCATTCTAGATTTAAGCAACAAATTTAGGTATTTTCAGCCGTCTTGAGATAAGCTGTTGTGCATTTAGTTTGTATAATTCTAGCGGGCAAGATGCCCGCACTACAAAGTTCAAGCATTCTCGTGAATACATAAAATGTCAGATTTTAGAATGAAACAGCCCTGATCCTGCCACTAAGGGACTTCCAATTAAAAAAATACCCAAAAATTTCTTGTGGTGCGGGACGAATTGCCTGCTAATCATCAAGGACGGGCAGGATGCCCATCCCACAAAATTGGGTAATTTATTTTTTGGTGTTCCCTAAAAATTGGAAACTAATAACTCACTTTTAGCATTAGCCATATTTTCAGTTTTTGGTTGAGATGGTTTCAAGGTCATTGTTGGGAAATTTTGTTGTAAAATCACAGCCTGATAAGCTACGACTCCAGTATGTTCACTACCGATACAACGAGCCGCTGTTCGAGATAAATCCAGGCTTCTGGGTAAAATATACGGACCACGATCATTAACGCGGACAATCACGGATTTATTGTTTTCTAAATTGGTGACTTTTAAGAAGGTATTAAAAGGTAGAGTCCGATGGGCAACAGTAAAATCATCTTGATCATATATCTCACCATTTGCGGTTAAGCGACCGTGAAAATAGCCACCATACCAAGAAGCTATACCAGAAAGTTTTGTGGTTGAGGACTGTAATCCATACATTTCCATTTGTCCTTGTACCAATGTCAGTGGTTTGGTATGGAGTGCTATTCGCAAATTATTAGTCCATTCCATTGCCAAAATATGACCGCTGCGACCAATTTGCTGAGAGAGTTTTTGATCTATTGCAAATAGTAACCGATTACCTACCATCATGGAAGGAGTTTTATCTACTAAGCCTGGTTGTAATTGTGTAGGTTGTACAGCAGGCATTTTTGTTAATTGCTGTAAGCGTCTTTGTAATGCTTTGGCTGTAATTCGATCAGGTAGTCTGGCAACAAAACTGTTATTAACCCATACTTCATAACTGGATGGATTCCGCTTAAAAATCAATACTGGTGAGTAATCATAACTTCCATTTGGATCGACTGGATTGCGGATGACATTAAAGAAACTTTGGAGCGATCGCACAACAGTAGAAGATGATAAATCTACCTTGGGAATACTAACTTGTGTAACTATTGGTAAAAAGTTAGTAGCATTTTTCAAGTGAGGTTGTGCAGCTATATTTTCTGGCACAGAGGAACAAAATCGCGTTTCTTTTGGCTTCAAGCTTATTGAAGCTACAGCGATAGACTTATTTCTGTAGGATGATAATTGCCTATTTATCCAGTCAAATGTGAAAGCAGTTTTTGATATTAAGGTTTTTTGCCAAACATTTTTATGTTGTTGAGCGATCGTCAGAAATTGGGATTGCGGCTTAATTAAGTTGGCTGGAAGTTGGATTGGAGAAAATGCAGCTATTAAACCCAGTGGTAAATTTGCTGTCAACGCCAAAGCACCACCTGTAAAGGATGTCACCCATAGTATTCCCATTGATATCATAGTTTATTTATTCTCCAGATAGATGCACAATTCCTAGAGAAATAATCTCCAGGTTGAATAGAAAAAAGTTCTATTAAACAAAGAACAAATTTTTTTGGAATTACATAATTTCTATGCGTTTTCAGATTTGATCATGATTAAACTGTCTGGGATCATCATATACCGTAATGG
>NZ_JADEWA010000388.1:0-5289 GCF_015207865.1 Dolichospermum sp. LEGE 00246 | reverse complement strand
TTATAATAATTATTTATCAATGCGAAACCTGACTCCTGCTTCAATTTTCTTCCTATTCCCTGATTCAAAATACTAAACTCCAGTATAACCCCAATGTTAATTAGACTTCAAATTAAAACTCCAGAGAAATTACCGTTTTTAGAAAAATTATGTTGGCAAAGAGAAGATATAGAAAATCTTACTCCTTTAGAAATGCTGAGAATATATGAACGAGGGTGGCACTACCGGGGAGTTTTAGGCAACTTGATCCATACGGAAGCCTTATTTGTGCAACAATTAGCTGAATATTATCATTCATGGTTAGGAGCAAAAATGTTTGAAAGGGAATTTCATCAAAAATTTTTAATTGTTCTTAATCAATTAAAGGCTAATTTTTTATTAGAGTGTGGCGCGTATTTTGGCGGTGGGACTCTGGTTAGTTTAAATCATGGGGAATATAGATTAAGCAAGGATATAGATTTTCTCTGTTCCACTGGTACTGGCTACCGATTACTGCGCCAAAAAATAGCTGAAAATCAATATAATGCCCTTTTTAATACTCAAAATAATCTCAACCTACCCGGAGAAATTAAAGCTGACCAGTACGGAATAAGATTTGCCATTATTGTTGATGAAACTCTGATTAAATTTGAGATAATTATGGAAGGACGGATTGAATTGGGAGAACCAGATTATCCCAGTTGGTCATCTGTCCCATGCTTAAATCAAATTGACAGTTTTGCGGAAAAACTTTTAGCTAATTCTGACAGATGGAATGATTCCTCTGTAGAATCGAGAGATTTAATTGATTTGGCGATGCAAAGGCTCAATTCTCCCATTCCTCAAGCAGCTATTGAGAAGGCAGAATTAGCTTATCCTGTAATTGAACCTTTAAAAAAAGCGATCGCCTTTTTCCAGAATCACCCCAATTATCGAGACAAATGTTTTACGGCTTTGAGAATTGCCGAACCCAGTAAAATTATTGATGGTATTGATTTAATGGCGGCTGATTTTAATTTAAACAAGACACCTAGAACATTTAACGAATCTCAACAAGACTGGGAATGACAATTAATCGCTTTTCTTCGCGGCAAACACAAACAAATCTACTCTTTTCTAAGAAAATTATGTGACATAGGTGCTACAGTCATAATTCATTGAGGATTTTCCCACAAAGTTGAAGCCACAGAGATATCATATCTTTGTCCTGTTTCTGTAATTTGAAAGTCCAGAATAAAATATTTATTATCAGAGAAATGCTGATGTTTCCTAGCAATTAGTTCATCAATCATTTGTGTAATCGCCTGTTGAGTTTCTGCATCCTGATTTGATAACTGTTGTTCCAAGAAAGTATCAAGTGTTGTTTTTTGTTGAGATTCAGGCATCACCGCCGCATTCCAGGCTATCACAGCCAAACTAAATAATGATTTACGTCGTTTTGATGTGTGTACATTATCTAAGTACGGAGCAACGAACTGTTGGAGAATTTCTGACATTTTTGGAGCGCCCTTGGGTTCTATCGGTATATTTGCAGCCAATTCCCCAAATACACCCCCTTGCATCTTTTCTCTAAGTGCTTCGAGATTTTTATGTTTCTCTTGGGAACTCTGTTTTTGTTTCATCAACTCATTAAAATCCTTAGACTTTCTCGCCATAATGTATCTCCTGTTTTGATTATTTCTGGGGTTCTATTCTAACAATTGTTCTAAATCACCCAACAATTTCTCTAGCTTCTTGGTTTTTTTAGCATCTTCCCACACCTGGGCATTCTTCAACCGTTTACCAAGCTCGGAATATTTAGCATTCAATGTCTCTTTTGGTGTAGTTTTCCCTGGGGTTAATTCCTTTACTAACTGCTTAATCTCACTTAAAGATAGATTTTCATTAAGAACTTTATCCAGTAGTTCCCTACGTTCACCGTCATCTTTGAGTTTAGCGATCACCCTAGCTTTGGTGTATTCTAGTTGACCCTGCCGCAATATTTCCAATACATCATCGGGTAAATTCAATAATGGTAAACGACTGGTACGGAAACTTTCAGCACTGAATCTACCAACACCCTGTAACACCGATTCCACAATTTCCAGTTGACGGGAAACGTTTTCCGTCAGTTCTAAGTTACGTTTTTTGGCGTTGGCAACTTGATTGAGAATTGATATAACTTCAGCAGAACTTACATCAAGTTCAATACAGAGTAATTCTAGAATCCCCTCGGTTTCTTCAATGGGGTTGAGGTCTTCCCGTTGCAGGTTTTCCAGTAAAGCGATTTGCAGGGTTTGATGATCTGATAATTCTTTACTAATAATCGGCACTTCTATTAACCCCGCTGCTTTGGCCGCCCTGAGTCGGCGTTCACCAGCGACTAACTCATATTCATCATTAACAGCACGCACCAATAAAGGTTGTAAAATCCCGTGTTCTTTAACTGACTGCACCAATTGACTGAGTTTCTCCGGGTCAAAATACCGTCGGGGTTGTTGAGAAGGTAAACGAATTTTATCAATATTAACGGTGGCAGTTGGTGATTCTGATTCCACATCCATACTCAGCAAATCTTCCACACCACGCATTTTCGGGATTTCTAAAGTTTTCTTGACCATTACAGTTTCTCCATCCCCTGGGCTATCTTTTTCAGAACTGCGATCGCTGGATGTTTGGGGTCATACACAGCCAATGGTTGACTATTCATTACTGCATCCGCAAAGGCTGTGGCACGGGGTATCTTCGGATAAACTTTGGCTAGTGGTGATAACTGCTGTTCCAAAGCCTCCAAAATCACTTTGTCTTGGTTGGCGTTTACGTACAAAGTTGGGACAAATCCGGCGATCGCTAATTTCGGATTGATATGTTTCTTCACCTGTTTGATGCTATCCAATAATAACTCCGTTCCCTTGAATGCTTTGTAATGAGTCTGAACTGGCACTAAAACATGAGTAGCAGCACAGAGTCCGAGAATACTGAGGATACCTAAAGAGGGAGGACAGTCAATCAAAATGAAATCGTAGTTATTTAAAATGGGTTCTAAAGCTTGTTTGAGTCGTAGTTCCCTGGCCATAACCGCAGAGAGTTGTAATTCTACCGCACTGAGGGTAATATTAGCCGGGGCTAAATCCATACCGTGTAGATCAGTATGAATTGGTAATTTAGTCTCTGGTGTGAGCAGTGAGTCAGCAACGATTTCTTCCAGTTCATGGGGTTCAAGTCCCATAAAAGTTGTCAGGGATGCCTGGGGGTCAGTATCCACCAGTAAAACTTTATGTTTGAGGGAGAGATGATAACCCAAATTCATCGTCAGACTGGTTTTCATCACCCCACCGGCTTGATTGAAAATGGCTATAATTTTAGTCACAGTAGTTGCAGTGCTTGGTTTACAGGTAATCGTCAGGAGTCAGGAGTCAGGAGTTAGGAGTCAGGGGTCAGAGTAAAACCTTTTTGTGGACGGAATTTAATGATCAATTAATGTCCTAACCACGTTGGCGGTTGCTATAAATCAATGAAAGTCTCAGTTACTCTAATTAATAACATTTTTCTGTAATTAAAAGTCTATCTACGGTTGTGATTTATCAGTAATATTATGAATAACTTGACACTCTCTGGCAACATTGTTGATGTTCTCCACCGTCGCATTTTCCCCGGTACTATTCACATCACAGATGGACGCATTCAAACCATAGTTCAGGACCAGGGGCAATACTCACAGTACATTCTTCCTGGTTTTATTGATGCTCATGTTCATATCGAAAGCTCGATGCTTGTACCCACTGAATTCGCCCGATTAGCGACGGTGCATGGTACGGTGGCAACTGTCTCTGACCCCCACGAAATCGCCAATGTGCTGGGTTTAGAGGGTGTGGAATTCATGGTAGACAATGCCGCCCAGACTCCCTTGAAAATAGCCTTTGGTTTTCCTGCTTGTGTCCCCGCTACCGAGTTTGAAACTGCCGGGGCAAAACTGACGGTAAACGATTTCCGTCAACTGGTTAAACATGGTATTTCTTATCTGAGTGAGGTGATGAATGTACCGGGGGTTTTGGCAGATAGTCCAGAAATGATGGACAAAATTCATCTAGCGCAAAGTCTGGGACTACCCATTGATGGCCACGCACCGGGGTTATCTAGTACGGGATTACGTAAATATGCTACTCAAATTACCACTGATCATGAATGTTCCACACTAAATGAAGCTCTAGAGAAATTAGCATTGGGAATGAAGATACAGATCCGGGAGGGTTCAGCAGCTAAAAACTTTGATGCCCTGCACAGTTTGATTGACTCCCATGCAGCAGATTGTATGTTTTGTAGCGATGATAAACACCCTGATGATTTAGTTACAGGACACATTAATCTACTGGTAAAACGGGCTGTGGCATTAGGTCATGATGTGATGAATATCCTGGAAATTGCCTGTGTGAACCCCGTCAAACATTACAATTTGGATGTGGGACTACTACAAATTGGTGATAGTGCAGATTTGATTGTTGTTGATAATTTACAAGATTTCACGGTGTTGGCTACCTATTGTCAGGGAATATTAACAGCAAAAACAGGGTCAACTTTGTTACCATTTGTTCCTGTCAAACCTATCAATAAATTTATCACTACTTCAAAAACACCGGGGGACTTTGCAATAACTGCCAAGGGGGCAACAGTCGCAACAGTCAGAGTGATCACCGTTACCGATGGACAATTAATCACAGGGGAAAAGTGTGTACCAGCACATATTGAAAACGGTGAGGTTATAGCTGACTTAAACGCAGATATCCTAAAAATCACGGTTGTTAATCGGTATCAAGACACACCGCCGACGGTGGCATTAGTGCAGAATTTTGGATTGAAACGGGGGGCGATTGCATCGAGTGTGGCGCATGATTCCCATAACATTGTGGCAGTGGGGACAAGCGATGCGGAAATCTGTGCAGCGGTAAATGCGGTAATCTCACATCAAGGTGGTATTGCAGTAGCAGAAGACAATGTAGTTCATGTATTACCTTTACCTGTGGCTGGGTTGATGAGTGATAGCGATGGTTATGAGGTAGCAAAACAGTATGCAGAACTTGATAATTGGGCAAAACAATTAGGGTCAAAACTGACTGCACCATTCATGACACTTTCATTTATGGCATTGCTGGTGATCCCAGACTTAAAACTGAGTGACCGGGGGTTATTTAGTGGTAAAGAATTCCGGTTTGTGTCGTTGTGGATTGATTAGATTTTAACTTGCAAAAATCAATATTTTCATAGGGTATAATCGCTGGTTTTGATAACATATTCAAAATCAAATTTATGCCCAAATTTATGTCAATTTAAAAT
>NZ_JADEWA010000387.1:0-5302 GCF_015207865.1 Dolichospermum sp. LEGE 00246 | reverse complement strand
TCTCGTGGGCTCCGAGATTTGTATAAGAGACAGGATATCCATAATGTACTGAGATATTTTTCTAGGTTTTTCTCTTCAATTACAATATCAAAGACGTAGCGATTCCAGAAGCTACTGAGACTATGGATACCCACAATGGAAGTAATTAATATGAGCAACAGAATAAACATTCCCCATGAATAAATCACTTCGGAAAATGCTCTTGTCCCTATCTCTGTGGGATACCAATAGGGACCAGCGACTAATTTCAAATCCCGCCAAAGTTGTATAACAGTAGAAAAAGGATTAAATGGTGTTTGCTCACTAACACTACGAGTTTGCATAATTCAATATCTATATCTATTACTTTGATTTTTACGAGTTAGGAGAATTTCGGCAATCGCTTGAGAAATTGGAAAATGTGGTGCAAATATTTCTAACCAGAAAAATTCCCCAACTGGGTTAATTTCCAGAAATATATACTCTCCATCGGGTGTGACAATCATATCAATTGCTCCATAGTTTAAACCAAATTCAACCATTAATTGCAGTAGCTTTTTTTCCACATCTTGAGGTAAATCATCAGCTTGCCAAGCGTCTTTTAATGCTCTCCCTTGTTTACGCCAATCATAAGTAGCTCCTTCACAACTTTGGGAATTTACTGCGGCTGTAAATACGCGCTGTCCTACAATAGTTATCCGCAACTCTCGCGCCTTGGGTACGTTTTCTTGAAACGTCATCGGACAAAAACGCAGTCCTTCCAGATTTTCCAAATCCTCATCTTTAACTGGACTTGTAAACACAAATAACTGTTCTCCCTGTTCGCCAAAAATAGCAAAGGAAGAAAGCATTTTTGTCACTATACCTTGTTTATGACATTCAGAAGCAAATTGTTTAACTGTTTCTGGGTTATTAGTAGTTAGAGTGCGTGGGGTAAGCAGTCCTATTTTTCGTGCTACTTGTAGCTGTAGTTGTTTATGATGAGTTCGTTCTACATTGGACATCTGATCAAAATGAAAGCCTGGAAGACTGGCAATCATACCCCGAACAGTAGCGCGAGATTCGTTAATTGATGCTTCTCTATATTGCTTGTCCATCGTGTTAGGAATTTTTGCTCCATAGCGCATCCTTCGATACCAAACTGCGGAAACTTCACTCACATCCAGTTGCTTTTCTCCATCAGTGATAATTACCCGTTCTGTATCACCTTGGTAAATATCTAATTTGACTTCCGTAGGATATCTGTCAGTGTCAAACCGAAATGCTTTTTCCCCTTGGTCTTCAATCGCTTTGATCACTAAAGGAATGCTTTCATTGTCGTTGCTATATGTGACTATTAAAATTGTCATAAATAAAATATATGTTTTTAATTAAACTTGGTATGAGTTGCTAGTAGTCTGTCAACCCGAAAATGACAGGTGAAGGCAAGCAGGGGTAGAAGAGAGGCATCATTACCCGTCAAAATAAATTTGACGAGCTACTAGTTAGGCTAACTGTCAGAAATGGCTTACGCCAAGCTACGCTAACAGGATGTCCAGGATTAAAGGATGAACAGGATGAAAACAGGTATTTCATCACCTATTACCCATTACCAGCCTCAACGAGATAACTAACAACTTGATACTATAAAAGTAGAGTATCAGCGATCTCACTAGCAATAGGCAAGTCCAAATCTTTTTCTAGCATTCCCCATTCACCGATGGGGTTAACTTCTAAAAATACATAGTCTTCTGATGGTGTGACGATAAAATCTAACGCTCCAAACAACAACCCCAATTTATTCATAAAGATTTGCAAACGACGCAGCACTTGTTCAGGAAGCTCATAGTGTTGCCATACACCAACATCAACACCAGGTTTACGCCAATCAACTTTAGATGTGTTATAAATGCTGGCATCTAACGCACCGACAAATACCTTACCATTTACGTACACTACGCGCAATTCCCACTGTTTAGGAATTTGCTCTTGAAACACCATCGGACAATAACGCAAGGACTCAGCATCTTGTAAATCTTCTTCTTTAACCACGCTGGTGTAAAAAAAGAAAGAAGTAGATTCCATAGTCCGGGATAGAGGAGTTAATAACTTACTCACCATCTTGCCGTTGACTTGGTGAAAAAACTCCTTTGCTGACTCAGCTTTGTTAGTAACGAGAGTCTGGGGAATGACAAAACCTACCTCAGTAGCAACCCGCAGTTGGCGCAATTTATCATTGGCAGCATTTATACATTCTAAATTATCTACCCAATGAGCGTTTCGCAAACTATCCCAGAAACCATTTAACGTGGCTTGTGATTCTCTTATGCAAGCTTCTCGAAACTTAGGTGCTAGGTCTGCACTTAGTTTTGGTTCCCATATTCGGCGCAGCCAAACCGCTTGCACCTGTTCTGTGCTGATAGAATAGCCGCCATATTCTATAGTGTGATAGATTTTGCAGTTATCAAAATGTGCTGTTAATTCTACTTCTAGGGGAAACCTATCAGTATCTAAGCGAAATGGTTGCACCCCTTTTTTTGACAGTGCTTCAGCCACTCTATCTATTGTGAAAAAATCACCACTGTGAGTAATTAATAAAACAATGTCACGAGACAGGTGCATAAAAACTTTTTTAATTGAAATTTGATTAGCTAGATATTCGTAACTATCTGAAAAAGTTGCTTGTTAATTGTATAGCTTTACACAAGGCGGTTAGGACATCAACCAAAATTAAAACTTAGGCACTGAAAGACTTTTATCACTGTCACCTGTCACATGATATAAATCCCCGATTTCTTGTAGACACCTGTATAGTGGCTGTCCAAAGGGTAGAATTCGGGGATATTCAAGCAGCAGCGATCGCTTAAGTATTGTTGATATCTGAATATGCTATCTATTCGGAAACAATCAGCACTTCTCAATTTTTCGATCCTGCTATTTCTGCAATTTCAAATTTACTTTATTTAGCAATCTTCCCAATCAGAAGGCCACTTGAAAGTGAATACTGATGGAGGTAATGGCTGTTCTTCTGGTTGTGGTGTTGGTGTTTCTGGTGGTTCTTCTTCTGCTGCCAAAAAGCGAGCGAAGAATGGTAGTGCTTCAATATTTGCTAATGTTGATGCTTGCATGGATATTCCTTTTTTCCTGAGAGGAAATTTATGTTACATATCAAAAATATATCAGTAAACGAGTGTTAAAGCAAGGACATTTAAGAGATTTAAGATATTTAAGTAAATGTCGTTATTAGAAAGCAATGTAAAATCTAAATCGGGTAGATCCCCGACTTCTTCAAGAAGTCGGGGATCTGGATATTACGTTTTTTAATTTTGAGTTACTTAATTCTCAAGCGGTTCAACTCTTACCCATTTCAAAACCTTTGAGTCTTTATTATAGCGGTAGGTAAAACCATCCTTTGTAGTAAGAGATTGACCTTTACTTGCTTTAGTTCTCACAGTCCCCAGTGAATAGTCTGTTAATTTCTGCATTTCTCGATGAGAAAGTCCTACAATTTCACCTGTATCTGCTGTTGATGTTTCTGGTTGATTGACAGGTTCATTATCAGCAATTACAAAATCCATGATAATTTCTGGATTTTCAGGAGACACGTTTGATGTTTCTGGTTGATTGACAGGTTCATTATCAGCAATTACAAAATCTATGATAATTTCTGGATTTTCAGGAGACACGTTTGATGTTTCTGGTTGATTGACAGGTTCATTATCAGCAATTACAAAATCTATGGTAATTTCTCTATTTTCCGAAGAATCTATTAATATTTCTGGTTGATTTACAGTTGCATCAGCAGGTTCATTCTTGGGTACAACTTCTATAGTGATACCAGAATTGTCAGAATTTTCAGTAGCAAGTTCTTGTGCTTTTTGCCGTCTATAATCCTCAACAGAGAGAAGTCGCCAACTAGAATCTTGTGATAGTTCTAAAACCCATTGATGATAACTAAATAGACTTTCTCGATGTCCTACACTGATATATGTTGTGTTCCTTTCTTGTAATTGTTGATATAGATTACCTTCATTGTTCAAATCTAAAGCACTTGTAGCTTCATCTAAAATAGTAAAGCTAGGACAAGTAACTAATAAACGTGCGAATGCTAAACGTTGTTGCTCTCCCAAGGAAAGGATATTTTCCCAAGGAAGTTCTGTATCAAAATTATCTATTCGACTCAATAGGTTTTGCAAATTAACTTGTTTTAAAATTGCTTCCAGTTCGCGGTCGCTCATTCCCCGTTTTGTATGGGGATAGAGTAACTGTTCCCGCAAAGTTCCTAAAATTATGTAAGGACGTTGAGGTAAAAATAATACATCTTCTAGAGGAGGTCTGACTACACGACCAGTCCCTGAGTTCCACAAACCGGCGATCGCTCTCAACAGAGAACTTTTACCACGACCACTTGGACCAACAATTAATAAACCCTCTCCAGGTTGAACAGTCAGCGACAACTCTTCAACAATTACCTGTTCATAATTGGGAGTTTGTAAAGTAACATTCTCAAAAGCTAGTCGCTTTTCCTCTTTCGTCTTAATTATACTGACATTTTCCTGTTCTTTAGTGACAGATTTTAACGCTTCCGAGAGTTCAAATAAACGTTCAATATAACTAGAAAATTTTCCTGAAGTGGCAAATTCTTTGATTAATTCAGCCAGCGCTGTTGCGAACAAATTACAAGCTAAAGAAGCTTGGGCAATTTCTCCAAAATCAATTTCTCCTCTAATTTGCATTGGTCCAAATACTATAAATGGAAATATTTGAATAACCGCCTGATATCCTCGATTAAAAATATCCTGACTTCTTTCCCAATCAATCTTGCGTTTAACACTTTGAACAATCCTATTAAATCTCCGATTAACAATGTTTAATTCCTGTGATTCTCCCTGGAAAAAAGCTATTGATTCCGCATGATTACGCACATGAGTTAAACTGTAAGTATAGTCTGCATTTGATTCAACTTCTTCTTGCTTAATTTTGTTTAATTCTTGTGCCAAGTAAATAGCAATTAAATTACCAATTAACGTATAACAAACTAAAGCAACTGCTACAAATTTAGAGAGCGTCCAGAGCAGTATTAAAAAAGCTGTCATTTCTAGGACTTTTTCTAGGAATGTAGCTGAAAAGCTGAGAAAATCTTTAGTTAAAGGCTCAATTTCTTGTGATATTTGTTGATCTGGATTGGTAACATCGGACTGAAAATTGATTTTATAATATGCCCGATTATTGAAATATTTTGATAAAATTTGACTATTCAGCCATTCATACCATTCAAGAGCTATTTTTTTTCTAACAAATTTAGAAATTCCTACTAAAATTGTTACCAAAACCAGCGCAAAAC
>NZ_JADEWA010000386.1:0-5309 GCF_015207865.1 Dolichospermum sp. LEGE 00246 | reverse complement strand
CCTCCCCCCCTCCTCCTACTCCCCGCCTATTCCAGTAGCTGAATATTGGAATAAACAAACTCAGTAATTGATTGCGGAGTTTCAGTTTTCCCGTCTTCATACTCTGCCACTATCTGCTTTGTCAAAATGTAATAATCACCAAATTTTTGATATGTATCCGTAAATTTGAGAATGCTATTAACATCACCTGTTTGCGAATTACGAAAAACTACATGATAAGCAGAAGGGATATAACCGCAGTCTGTAGCTAGAAAATCGTCATAATTCATCTCCAAGGACATCCGACCCATAACCCGAACTTCTTGATATATTTTTTGGTTACGGATTTGATAGTGAGAATCAATATTTTCACTCTTGACAAAAACCTTTACACCGTCATTTTCTACCGTTTCACCTAAAATAAAGTCATGTTGACCATAGGAAGTTTGAAAATCGCTTCTTTGACAGCGGGTAACTATTTCCTGTAACTGAATATCAATTCCTGCTGCTATTTGTTTATCTGCGACTTCTGTAACTTGTATATTCAGGCTGGGGTCAATCTGAATCTTACCAGTATAAACCTCACCTTCCTGTAGCAGTTGCACATTGGCAGCATAACCAGGAAAATTCTCATCCCAAGTGTAACGACTTTCATAAGCAGTTTGAAATAAAGTTTCTGCCGTTGACTGAATTGCCATATCACCACTTTGACTGCATTTTTCTAATAGTTTAACAAGAATAGCAGAAGTCCCACGTCTCACTCTTAGGAGCGTGGGATGAATGCGCGTGAGTGAGGAATTGCCCTTGTCTGAATCAGGATGTCCAGGATTTGAGGATTTTCAGGATTTTTGTTGATGATCTGGTGAAGTCACAGATCTAATTTCTTTTATAGTGTGAAGATGATTTTTTATCCTTAAATCTGAATGTTTATAGACAATCAAAAAATCACATCCTGCACATCCTTAAATCCTGGGTATCCTGATTCAGACAAAATATTATTGATAAATTGAACTCGTTCCCAGACTCCGGCTGGGAATGGGAGTTTGAGGCTCTGCCTCAAATACAGTGAATATAGTGGAGGCAGAGCCTCCTGTGGGCATTCCCCGGCAGAGCCAGGGAACGAGGGAACGAGGGAGGGGCAATTCCCCGGTTGTAGTAGGCTAGTACAGCACGGCGTAAATAAACCAACCATTCTTAAGAGACTTTCAATTAAAAAAATATCCCAAAATTTCTTGTGGTGCGGGACGAAAAGCCCGCTAATAATACAAGGACGGGCAAGATGCCCATCCCACAAGATTGGATAGCGAGGCGCTGCTGTAAGCAGTTCATCTCTTTTGTGGAGTTCTCTAATCGCCAAAAATCTTGCTGAATATTACTTTTGACTTTTGACTCTTGACTTCCGCCTTGCGGTACTAGACCCATAGGAGATAGATACGCTTTGTTACTCCAGATTGGGCAATAATACTACATTTTAAAGACGTGAAGACCGATCTAGCAATTACGCCAAATATTTTTACAATGATCTTATTAAACGGTAGTTTGTTATTCTAAAAGCTTATGCAGCCGACTAACCCCAATCAATTTACAGAAAAAGCCTGGGAAGCGATCGCTCATACCCCCGATGTCGCTAAACAGTATCAGCAACAGCAGCTAGAAAGTGAACACCTGATGAAAGGGTTGCTGGAACAGGAAGGACTGGCCAGCGCGATTTTCACCAAAGCTGGGACAAGTTTGCAAAAAGTTCGAGATCGCACTGAGCAGTTTATCCAACGTCAACCCAAGGTATCGGGGACTAGTGCTTCTGTTTATTTAGGACGCAGTTTAGATACATTATTAGATCGGGCAGAAAAATATCGTCAAGAATTTAAAGACGAATTTATTTCTATTGAACATTTACTGTTAGGTTACGCCAAAGATGATCGGTTTGGCAAAAGTTTACTGCAAGAATTCGGTTTAGATGAAAACAAACTCAAAAATATTATTAAAGAAATTCGGGGGAAACAAAAAGTGACTGACCAAAATCCAGAAGGTAAATATCAATCACTGGAGAAGTACGGACGTGATCTCACAGAAGCCGCCCGCAAAGGTCAACTAGACCCCGTAATCGGTCGTGATGATGAAATTAGACGCACAGTACAAATTCTCTCCCGCAGAACCAAAAATAACCCGGTTTTAATTGGTGAACCTGGTGTGGGGAAAACTGCGATCGCCGAAGGTTTGGCACAGCGCATTGTGGCGGGTGATGTTCCCCAATCTCTCAAAGATCGCAAACTCATCAGTTTAGATATGGGGGCTTTAATTGCGGGAGCAAAATTCCGAGGTGAATTTGAAGAACGGCTCAAAGCCGTATTAAAAGAAGTCACCGAATCCGGCGGCAATATTGTCTTATTTATTGATGAAATTCATACCGTTGTCGGTGCAGGTGCAAGCCAAGGGGCTATGGATGCCGGAAATTTATTGAAACCGATGTTAGCACGGGGTGAGTTACGCTGCATTGGGGCGACAACTTTAGATGAATATCGCAAATATTTGGAAAAAGATGCCGCTTTAGAAAGACGTTTTCAACAAGTTTATGTAGATCAGCCTAACGTTCAAGATACAATTTCCATCTTACGCGGTTTGAAAGAACGTTATGAAGTCCATCATGGGGTGAGAATTTCTGATAGTTCTTTAGTCGCTGCGGCCACTTTATCAAATCGTTATATTAGCGATCGCTTTCTCCCTGACAAAGCCATTGATTTAGTAGACGAAGCCGCTGCTAGACTGAAGATGGAGATTACATCCAAACCCGAAGAACTAGACGAAATAGACAGAAAAATCCTCCAATTGGAAATGGAAAAACTTTCCTTACAAAAAGAAAGTGATCTCGCTTCCCGTGAACGTTTAGAAAGATTAGAAAAAGAACTCGCTGACCTCAAAGAAGATCAAAGAACCCTTAGCACACAATGGCAATCTGAAAAAGGTATTATCACCAAAATTCAATCAATTAAAGAAGAAATTGACCGAGTTAATCTAGAAATTCAACAAACAGAAAGAAACTACGATCTTAACCGGGCTGCGGAATTAAAATATGGTAAATTAACAGACTTACATCGCCAATTACAAGCCGTAGAAACTGAACTTTCCCAAACCCAAGGCACAGGAAAATCACTATTGCGCGAAGAAGTTACAGAAGCTGACATTGCCGAAATTATTTCTAAATGGACAGGCATTCCCCTGAATAAATTAGTCGAATCAGAAAAGGAAAAACTCCTGCATTTAGAAGATGAATTACATCACCGGGTTATCGGTCAACATGAAGCCGTTACCGCTGTCGCAGATGCCATTCAACGTTCTCGCGCTGGACTTTCTGACCCAAACCGTCCCATAGCCAGTTTTGTCTTCCTTGGTCCAACTGGTGTCGGTAAAACCGAACTAGCGAAAGCCTTAGCTGCTTATATGTTTGACACTGAGGAGGCTTTGGTGCGGGTTGATATGTCTGAATACATGGAAAAGCACGCCGTCTCTCGTTTAATTGGTGCGCCTCCCGGATATGTGGGTTATGAAGAAGGAGGACAATTAACCGAAGCCATTCGTCGTCGTCCCTACGCGGTGATTTTATTCGACGAAATCGAAAAAGCCCACCCCGACGTATTTAATATTTTCTTACAAATCCTCGATGATGGTCGGGTGACAGATGCCCAAGGTCGCACAGTAGACTTTAAAAATAGTATTATCATCATGACCAGTAACATCGGTTCTCAATATATCCTGGATATATCTGGAGACGATAGCCGTTACGATGAAATGCGTAATCGGGTGATGGAAGCAATGCGAAATAGTTTCCGTCCAGAGTTCTTAAACCGTCTAGATGAATTAATTATTTTCCACAGTTTACAAAAATCCGAATTGCGGAATATTGTTCAATTACAAGTAGATAGACTCAGACAAAGATTAACTGATAGGAAAATGGCTTTGAAATTATCCAGTGCTGCTCTTGACTTTTTGGCAGAGGTAGGATATGATCCCGTTTTTGGTGCAAGACCATTAAAAAGAGCAATTCAGCGGGAACTAGAAACCCAAATAGCCAAAGCCATTTTACGCGGTGATTTCAGCGACGGTGACACCATTTTTGTAGATGTCCAAAATGAGCGTCTTGCCTTTAATCGTTTACCCGCAGAGGTGTTTACGGGTTAGATTTGAGAGTCCCTTCAAGCCAGGGAATAAATTCCCTGTCTAAAAGCTAAAGTCATCTAAAGATGACTAGTACCGCAAGGCGGAAGTCAAAAGTCAAAAGTCAAAAGTCAAAATGAAGACAGTATAGGCTTTTGGAGGATTTAGAATGGTTGGTTTATTTACGCCGTTTTGTACTAGTACACTGCGGCGTAAGTGAATGAACCCGTTCTATAAAACTTACCCAAAATTACCAAAGTCTAGACACATCTGGACAGCAATAATCTTAGTGTTTATTTCCTGCTTCATCGCGGACAAGGATTGTTACCTAATATTCTTTTGTGCTTGAAATTTTTACACCAATAAGTTAACATGAAATATCATGAGAATTTCATGGAGAGTAATAATAATGCTTGATGCACGGGAAATTTACCCCCTTTCAGACTTTCAGCGCAATGCTAGACAGTTCATTGAACAAATACAGTCGAGTCATAAACCAATTATTCTCACTGTTAATGGTAAAGCATCCGTGATCATGCAGGATGCAGCATCTTATCAAGAATTACTGGATGAGTTAGAACTAGCAAGGTCAGCCGCAAAAATTCGTCAAGGCATAGCTGAAGCTGCTGCTGGAAAGACAAAAGACGCGGTAGAAGCATTAGAAGAATTACGGTTAAAGCATGAAATACCTCGTTAGAATTACTCCAATAGCACTAGACGATGCGGAGGAATTTTATTTGTGGATTTCTCAAGATTCTCCTGTAAATGGGGCTAATTGGTTTAATGGATTACTTGCTGCAATTGATACTCTTGCTTCCATGCCTCACCGTTGTCCGATCGCCCCAGAAAAGGAAATAGTAGGACAAGAAATCCGATATCTTCTCTATTCCAAACGCTATCGGATTCTTTTTGGCATTGAAGGTAATGCTGTGATAATTTACCATATTCGGCATACCTCCCAAGAATGGATGACAAGAGAAGAATTTTTGAGACAACCTTATGGAAATATCGAAAATATCGAACCAGAAAAGTGACCATTAGTATCAAATTAAGGATCGTGGATTAAATAAGGTGTAATACTGCCAATGATAGCTATACACTAGAGGGGTAGATGGATGAACTGATAGATGATGCAAACTTACCCTGGTGAGATTGAGGTACAAATGCAACGATACTAT
>NZ_JADEWA010000385.1:0-5318 GCF_015207865.1 Dolichospermum sp. LEGE 00246 | reverse complement strand
CTCTAATAATTATTTACATATATAACAAGAATCTAAAGATATCCTAAAGTTTATTTATGGTTAATAATCGCTAGAACCTATATCCAACAATGATTTTTTACCCTTCATGCCTATTTTGATTAAGAAGCAAGATATATAAGTGTGATAAGTAGTCCTGAATGGTACTGAAGATGAAGGCACATGAAACTAATTAAGCGTTTAACATCTACCTGTCGTTATTGTCGTTATTACCAGCCACAAGGTCGTCGTGGTGGTATGTGTGAAAAATTGAGCGCACCAGTACAAGGGGTCTGGAAAGCTTGTCCTTTCGTCATGTCCGCTTTTGCACCTGCTTGGGAAACTTTAGAAGATGCTTGGAGTTTACCAGTAGCCAAACCTGTTTTTGCGGCTGCTCAAACTCTCCAGACCGATTTGGATCATGTTACAGTAGTCTCTGTCGAAGACATTCCTGCTGCCGCTACACAAGAAGTGAAAAATCAAAGCGTACTCATTTAACTATTCATGATTACGGACATCAATTTTCTGTCCACCCTAATAAAATTTGACTGGCAATTTGTTAGTGTTTCCAATTTTGACATCTTTAGAAATCGCACCTTCCACAACAGGTGCGATTTTGGTAAGTAGTGAGACAGAATTAATTACACAATGTTATTGCGTTAGCGCAGCGTGGCGTTAGCCATAGGAAACGAAGTGAAATGAAGCAATTGCCAGGGTTGTGATTGCTTCCCTTCCCTCGCAATGACTGTAAATATTTTTGTCCAATTACTTATATAGCAGGACGTAGGGGCGCAGATCCTGCGCCCAGTCAAGAGTCAGGAGAACAAAGAAAGATTGAGACTCTTATGAGTAAAGTTTCATTATCAAATCAATTTAAGGCAACCAAGGAAAATCTCGGAAGTTAGGGGGACGCTTTTCCAAAAAGGCTTGTTTTCCTTCTGCTCCTTCTTCTGTCATGTAATAAAGTAGAGTAGCGTTACCAGACAATTCTTGTAAACCAGCTTGTCCGTCACAGTCAGCGTTAAATGCTGATTTCAGACAACGAATAGCTATGGGACTTTTTTCTAATACTTCTTGCGCCCATTGTACGCCTTCTGTTTCTAGTTGTTCTACAGGGACGACAGTATTAACCAAGCCCATTTCTAGGGCTTCTTGGGCGTTATATTGACGACAGAGAAACCATATTTCCCTGGCTTTTTTTTGTCCTACTATTCTGGCTAAATAACTAGCACCAAAACCACCATCAAAACTCCCTACTTTGGGTCCTGTTTGCCCAAAAATGGCATTATCAGCCGCAATAGTTAAATCACAAATTAAATGGAGAACATGACCCCCACCAATAGCATAACCCGCGACTAGGGCAATAACGACTTTGGGAATGGAACGAATGAGACGTTGCAAGTCTAAGACGTTTAACCGGGGGATTCCGGTTTCGTCTACATAACCTGCTTGTCCACGCACACTTTGATCACCACCTGAACAAAAGGCATATTTTCCATCTGTATGAGGTCCTGCACCTGTAAATAGGACTACGCCAATGGTGGTATCTTCTTTAGCATCCCAAAAGGCTTCGTATAGTTCAAATACGGTTTTTGGACGGAATGCGTTACGTTTGTGGGGACGGTTAATAGTGATTTTGGCGATACCGTCGGTTTTTTGGTAGATGATGTCTTCGTAGGTTTTGACGGTCTTCCAGTCGGTTTCTATCATGAATAATCTGTGATTTGTGCTTGAGAATTTTATCGCGGATATCGAAGTATTTTTCTCGCCGATATTTTCGTTGTTTTTCTGATACTTAGAAAGCCCTGCGCCCCTACTTCTTGACAATGGGGTTTAAAATTGATTGGTGCAAATACTTTACATTGGGGTTGGAAATGACTATTGCCAGTATTCCACAGATCAAGCCTTTAACAGACAAAGAATTGCAACAAATCAATGCTTATTGGCGTGCTGCTAACTATCTGTCTGTGGGACAAATTTACCTTCTTGACAATCCTTTACTAAGGGAACCCCTCAAACAAGAACACGTCAAACCTCGACTCTTAGGACATTGGGGAACTACTCCAGGGCTGAACTTGATTTATGCCCACTTTAACAGAGTTATTAAAAAATACGATCTCAATGCAATTTACATAGCTGGACCCGGACATGGTGGACCCGGACTTGTTGCCAATACATACTTAGAAGGAACATATAGTGAATATTACCCTAACATTTCCCAAAATGAAGAGGGAATGCAAAAACTATTCAAACAATTTTCCTTTCCTGGTGGTATTCCCAGCCACGTCGCCCCAGAAACCCCTGGTTCTATCCATGAGGGGGGAGAATTAGGTTATGCTTTAGTTCACGCTTATGGGGCGGTATTTGATAACCCTGATTTGATAGTTGCGGCGGTTGTCGGTGACGGAGAAGCGGAAACTGGACCTTTGGCAACTAGCTGGCATTCTAACAAATTTATTAACCCGGTTACTGATGGTGCGGTTTTACCAATTCTGCATTTAAATGGTTACAAAATTGCCAACCCAACCGTATTAGCACGGATACCTCATGAAGAGTTAGAAAGCCTATTTATCGGCTATGGCTATAAACCTTACTTTGTGGAAGGTGGTGACCCTGCGGAAGTTCACCAACAAATGGCAGCAGTATTAGATACAATCATTCCAGAAATTCAAAGTATTCAAAGAGAAGCGCGGATACATGGTTGCCAAGAAAGACCGCAGTGGCCGATGATTGTTTTACGCACTCCTAAAGGTTGGACGGGTCCCAAGGAAGTGGACGGGAAGAAAACAGAAGGTTATTGGCGATCGCACCAAGTCCCCTTTAGTGATATAGCTGGTAAACCGGAACATCTGCAACTGCTGGAAGATTGGCTAAAAAGTTACAATCCTGAAGAACTGTTTAATGAAAAGGGTCAACTCATTCCTGAACTTGCAGAATTAGCACCCAAAGGTCAGCGTCGCATGGGAGACAACCCCCACGCTAACGGCGGAATTTTGCTGCGTGACTTGAAAATGCCTGATTTCTCCAACTACGCTGTAGAAGTACCCCAACCAGGGACAGTTAACGCCGAAGCTACCAAAGTTACTGGTAAGTTTCTCCGTGACATTATGAAACTGAACGACGAAAGCCGCAACTTCCGCGTTTTTGGTCCTGACGAAACCGCCTCAAATCGGCTAGATCCTTTATTTGAAGTGACAAATCGCGCTTGGGATGCGGAAACTCTCCCCGAAGATGACCATTTATCACCGGACGGTCGAGTAATGGAAATCCTCAGCGAAACCAATTGTCAAGGATGGTTAGAAGGCTATTTATTAACAGGTCGTCATGGTTTCTTCTCCTGTTATGAAGCTTTTATTCACATCATTGATTCGATGTTCAACCAACACGCCAAATGGTTGAAAACGACTCGTCATATTACTTGGAGAAGACCAATTGCATCTTTAAATTATCTTCTCACTTCCCACGTTTGGCGACAAGATCATAACGGGTTCTCTCACCAAGATCCTGGGTTTATTGACCACGTAATTAACAAAAAAGCCGAAATTATTCGTGTTTATCTGCCACCTGATGCTAATACTTTATTATCAGTAACCGACCATTGTTTAAGAAGTCGGAATTATGTCAATGTCATTGTGGCTGGTAAACAACCAGCATTACAATATTTAGACATGGATTCTGCAATTAAACATTGTACTAAAGGTTTAGGAATTTGGGAATGGGCAAGTAATGATCAAGACAGTGAAACTGATGTAGTTATGGCTTGTGCTGGAGATGTTCCGACTTTGGAGACTTTAGCGGCTGTGGATATTTTAAGACAACATTTCCCAGATTTAAAAGTGCGGGTTGTCAATGTTGTGGATTTAATGACACTACAACCACAAAGTGAACATCCTCACGGTTTAAGTAGTAAGGATTTTGATACGATTTTCACAACTGATAAACCTGTGATTTTTGCTTTTCATGGTTATCCTTGGTTAATTCATCGTCTCACCTATCGGCATACAAATCACCACAATATTCATGTGCGTGGTTATAAAGAAGAGGGAACAACAACCACACCTTTTGATATGGTAGTGATGAATGATTTAGATAGATTCCACTTGGTTATGGATGTGATTGACCGTGTTCCAAAATTAGGTTCTAAAGCAGCTTATGTGAAGCAAAAATTGCAAGATAAGTTGATTTCACATCAGCATTATATCCAGAAACACGGTGAAGATATGCCAGAAATTCGTGATTGGACTTGGCCATATTAATAATTGAGTCAAGCTGATTTTATCGGTAAGGGTTTAGCACTGCTAAACCCCTACCCATCTAAAGTTTGCGTAATCTTGTAAAAGTCCATTGCTCTTGATGCTAGAATTTAATAACCAGGGTTATAAAAATATATTTCTATGATTGGTAATATTCTCCGTCAACGTTACAGAATTATCAAAAAATTGGGTGAGGGTGGGTTTTGTGAAACATACCGTGCAGAAGATTTAGATATTCCCGTAACTCCTAAACCAGTTTGTGTAGTTAAACGTTTAAAATCTACAGAGATTGATATGAATAGTATCCGTTTATTTGAACAAGAAGCACAAATATTATATAAACTAGGAGAAAATCACGATCAAATTCCTAAATTGTATGCCCATTTTCAGGAAGGTCAAGAATTTTATTTGATTCAAGAATTTATTGATGGACATGATTTAACTGAAGAAATAACACCTGGTAAAAAGCTGGGTGAAGGGGAAGTAATTCAACTTTTACGAGATGTTTTAGAAATCTTGGTTTATGTCCATGAAAATAATGTAATTCATCGGGATATTAAACCAGCCAATATTATGCGGCGTAAAGATGGGAAGTTAGTATTAATTGATTTTGGGGTGGTGAAACAGATTAATACTACTATTGCTATGAAATCAGGGTTTACCAGTAAAACTGTTGGTGTTTATACAGAAGGATATACGCCAGCAGAACAGAAGGCAGGTAAACCTAAATTAAGTAGTGATATTTATGCTTTGGGGATGACAGCAATTCAGGCTTTAATTGGACTTCCTCCTCATTCCTTGCCAGACGATCAAGATGGAGAGATTCTTTGGCACTATGGATCTCAAGTAAGTGATAAATTCGCTCATTTCATCACTAAAATGGTGCGTTATTATTGGAAACAACGCTATCAAGATGCGAAAGAAGCATTAGAAGAATTAAATAAAATTTTTGGAGTTAGTCAACAACAGAATATACATTCAGGAACACAATATCAAGTTAAAGATTGGCTTGAGGATGGGAATAAATTATTATTTAATTATGCAAAAAATTTTTGGAATGAGTTAAAT